>JBKPNV010000150.1:0-4455 GCA_046732795.1 Acidobacteriota bacterium | reverse complement strand
ACCTCGGCTCCGTCACGTACGACCAGACGGAGGCGCGTCTCGGCGCAGGCATCGACGCGAACGATGTTTGTCTTGCCGCCGAGCGCGGCGATGTACGCGCCAGCCCGGCGCGCCGCATCGGCGTCGCGCAGACGCGGTTGTAGTCCGTCGGGAGGCGGTGCCTTGACTGGCGACGCGTCCTCGATTTCGTCGGCCTCGACGCCTGCCGTCTTGAGATATTCCTGCATCTCGGTCTTCAGGTTTTCGCTGCGGGTGCCGAAGATTGCCTGCATGCCGTCGCCGACCACGACCACGCCGGCCGCGCCGAGCGCTTTGAGGCGGTCGGGGCTGGCCTTGCCGACATCGGCCAGCTTTACGCGCAGACGTGTGATGCACGCATCGAGGCTGACGATGTTCGACCGCCCGCCAAACGCGCGGACGAGCTGTAGCGCGAACTGATCACCAGACACGGCGCGCGCCGCTGCCGGCTCCGGCTCCACCTCGCGTCCCGGCGTGAGCAGATTGAAGCGGCGGATCGCGAACCGGAACACCGCGTAGTACATCGCCGCCCAGATCGGGCCGATCACCAGCAGCCACAACGCGCCATGGGACTTTGGGAAGAGCACCACGTAGTCGATCAGACCGTGTGAGAAGGTGAAGCCGTGCTTGATACCGAGCGCAACGCACAGGAAGTAGGCCATGCCGGCGAGCAGGGCGTGCACGACATACAGCATCGGCGCCACGAACAGGAAGGCGAACTCGATCGGCTCGGTGATGCCCGTGAGAAACGCGGTCAGCGCGCCGGACACCATGATGCCGCCGACCTTTTTCCGCTGCTCCGGCCTGGCCGTGTGCCAGATCGCGATCGCGGCCGCGGGCAGGCCCCACATCTTGAACAGATACCCGCCGGTCATGTTGCCCGCCGTCGGATCGCCGGCGATGAAACGCGCGATTTCACCGTGCACCACCGTACCGGTGCTCGGATCCGTGTACTCCCCCGCCTGAAAGAAAAACGGGACGTTCCAGACGTGGTGCAGGCCGAACGGGATCAGCGCCCGCTCGACCACCCCGTAGATCGTGAATGCGAGTGCAGGACGCTCGTGCACCGCCCAGTGGGAGAAGCGATCGATCCCGCTGCCAATCGGCGGCCAGATGAAGCTGAGCACGGCGGCGAGGACGATAACGGCGAACGCGGTGATGATCGGCACCGACCGTTTTCCCGCGAAGAAACCGAGGTAGCTCGGCAGCTGGAGCCGGTAGAAGCGGTTGAACGCCGTGGCGGCAATGAGGCCCACCACGATTCCGCCGAACACGCCGGTCTCGATCGACGGAATGCCCATGATCGTCGCCGGCTCGATGCCCAGCAGCTTCGCGAAGATGCCCATGGTGGCGAGAAAGACGACGTAGCCGACGGTGCCGGCCAGCGCGGCCACGCCGTCGTTGTCGGCGAGGCCGATCGCGACGCCGATCGCGAAGAGCAACGGCAGATTGCCGAAGATCGCGCTGCCCGACGCCGCCATGACCTGCGAGAGCGTGACAGGCAGCCACGAAAAGTTCGCGCTGCCGACGCCGAGCAGGATGCCGGCGACCGGGAGGACGGACACCGGCAGCATCATGCACTTGCCGATTTTTTGGAGGAGAGAAAAGGCGTTCTGGAAGATGGTCATGTTGACACGTAATTCGTGTGCGATGTTGACGGGTCCGCGTCTGGATCAGCGACCAAGGCGCGCACTTCCTCTGCAGACTCGGCGGCGAGCGCGCGCTCGGCAAGCTGCCGGCACGCGTCGAGGCGGAGGGCGCGGATCTGCGCTTTCACGGCGGGAATCGCCGGCAGGCTGACGCTGAGTTCGTCCACGCCGAGACCAACGAGGATCGGCACCGCCCGCGGATCGCTCGCAATGCCGCCGCAGATGCCGACAGCTTTGTGCTCGGGGCGAGCGCCGTTCACGGTGTGGGCGATCAGCCTGAGGACGGCGGGGCTGAGGCCGTCGACCTGCGGCGCCAGCTTGGGATGTCCCCTGTCCATCGCGAGCGTGTACTGGGTGAGATCGTTGGTCCCGATCGAGAAGAAATCCGCTTCGCGGGCAAACTGCGCGGCCATGATGGCCGCCGCCGGCACCTCGACCATGATGCCCGCCGGCACCGGCGGGACGCCGAGGCTCGAGGCCTCTTCGGCGAGCATCGCTTTCACGTCGCGCAATTCGCTCAGCGTCGCGATCATCGGAAACATGACCCGCACGCGGCCGCATGCAGCCGCACGCAGAATCGCGCGGAGCTGCGTGCGCAGGATCTCCGGACGATCGAGGCCGACCCGCACACCGCGCTCGCCGAGGAACGGATTGTCTTCCTTCGGAATCGGCAGGTAGGCCAGCGGCTTGTCGCCGCCCACATCCAGCGTGCGGATGATGAGCGGGCGATCGCGTCCCACGGTTCGAGCGATCGCCTGGTAGGTTTCGAACTGCTGCTCTTCGGTTGGCGCATCGAGGCGTTCCATGAACAGAAACTCGGAGCGCAGCAGGCCGACGCCTTCGCCGCCGAGCCCGGCGATCTGCATGGCGTCGTTGAGTCCGCCGATGTTGGCGAGCACTTCGACACGGGTGCCGTCGACGGTGACCGCGGGCTCGGCCGCGTGTGCAAGGTTTTCCCGGCGCCGCTGTTCGGCACGCGCCTGCGCCTGACGAATGCGGGCCACATCCTGCGGCGATGCGTTCAGGCGCAGCGTGCCCTTGTTGCCGTCGAGAATCACGACGGTCCCGGCCGGCACGTCGAGCGCCGCCGGTTCGATGCCTGCGAGGGCAGGCAGGCCCAGGGACCGCGCCAGGATCGCGACGTGCGAGGTGGCGCCGCCGCGCGTCGTGCAGAAGCCGATCACGCGCGAGCGATCGAGCGCGGCGGTGTCGGACGGCGTGAGATCCTCGGCGATGAGGACCGAGTTCGGCGGATAGGACGGCTGCCGCACCTCCGTGCCGGTCAGAATGGCGAGCACGCGCAGCCCGACATCACGCAAGTCGTTGGCGCGCTGAGCGAGCAGTTGATTGCGGAGGCCGGCGAGGCGATCGGCGTGAGTGGCGACCGCGTTCTGCCACGCAAATGCCGCGCTCTTCCCCTTCGCGATCGCCGACTCGGCGATCTCGAGCAGATCGGGATCCGAGACCAGTTCTTCGTGCGCGGCGAAGATCGCGGCTTTCGCCGGATCGGCTCTGGCGTGGAGCTGCGCGCGCAGCGCCCCGAGTTGTGCTTGCGCGGTCGCCGTCGCCGCGGCGAGGCGGCGGCGCTCCGCGTCCGCGCCAATGCCGGCCTCGGTCACCGCGAGCTGCATCGGGCGAACCTGGAACACGTTGCCGACAGCCAGCCCCGGCGAGGCGGGGACGCCGCGGAGCAGGTCGCGATCATCGGATTTGCGTCGCGGCGGCGGCGCAGCCGCCAGCGCGATCGTCGTCGTCGCCGGCGCCGGCGCCGGTACGCAACCCTCGTCACCACACCCTTGTGCCAGCACCGTGGCGAGTTTTACGACCGCGGCTGCGGCGTCGGGACCGCTGGCCAGCACCTGCACCTTCGCGCCATGCGCGACTTCGAGCGCCATGATCGCCGTCACGCTACGGGCGTTGGCCTGACGGTCGCCGATCTGCAGCCGCGTCGTTGACTGAAAACTCTTCGCCAGGTTCGCGAGCACCGCCGCGGGCCGCGCGTGCAGTCCGGTGAGGTTCGGGATGATGATCGCTTCGGATGTGATGGTCGCGGCGCCCGCGGCAGCAGCGCCGGCGTCGCCCGCCGCCAGGGTCACCGTGAATAGCGTGTCCTTCCCCGCCGACACGTAACCGCTGGCACGCTCCCACGATGCCACGCGATCGCTGTTGGCGATGACCACCTGCGTCAGCAGGCTCTTCGCGTGCGTTGCGAGGTAGTCCAGATCGAATTCGATCAGCGGCGTGCCGGCGAGCACGGTGTCGCCGCGTTTCACCCGCGGATGGAATCCCTCACCTTTCAGCGTCACCGTGTCGATGCCGATGTGCATCAGCACCTCGAGGCCGTCCGGCGTGCGCACGGTCACCGCATGGCCGGTCGCGGGGAGTGCGACGATTTCGCCGTCGCAGGCCGCCAGGAGCAGCGCGTCGGTCGGATCGATCGAAAGGCCGTCGCCGACCATCTTCTGGGCGAACACCGGATCGGGCACGCGCTCGAGCGGCCAGACCTGACCGGACAGCGGCGACACAAACGTGAGTCGGGACATCGTCATCACCTGCCGCCTCTGCTACCACCAGGTTTCGAGCTGCACGCCGAACGCAGCGCCGCGCACCGCATCCGGATTGGTCGCGGCGGCAACGCTGCCGCGAAACGCGTCCGACCAGTGCGCCCAGGTCGCAAACGCGCGCAGCGACGGCCGGCTGAGGAACTTCATCTCGGGTGTGATCTGCGGTGCGACCGTCAGCTTGAACAAGGATCCGCCGGGCAGATCGCCTTGCACCGTATGGTCCC
>JBKPNV010000149.1:0-44303 GCA_046732795.1 Acidobacteriota bacterium | reverse complement strand
ATTACCTTCGAACACACGTAGCGCAGGTATTCAATACGTCGTGTCCGATGTGGAGGCAGTCGACGCGAAAGCAAAGGCGCAGAACGTGAAGGTCGACACGCCACTCGGTAACTTCAGCGCCGGCTTGCGAACGATCTGGCTGTCGGATCCAGACGGGATCACGAACTACTTCGCGCAGATTCTGCGAAGAGCGCCGTCGACGGCGAGCCGGTAGACGACGCGCGGACTAAAGCCCGCTCGATGCGCGGAGTCCCTCACCAGCTTGCGTGGAGCGCACGCTCGAGCGTGCGCGCCAACCACGGTTGAGCGTGCGCGACGACACGCTTCAGCGTGTTGCGCGCCACTCCGACTTGGCCGAGCCATCGGTGACAGTACCGTTGATTTGGTTGCCCTGAACGTTCGCAGTGATCGCGCGAGTGCCAGCCTTGAGCGTCAGCTCAGCGCCCTTCAACGATCCGGAGACCGGTGTCGACTGGCCCCCGGACGTCAACGTTCCAGACACCATCTGGTACTCCTGCTTCAGCTCCAGCACGTCCGATCCCACCCGCCACGTGCCGCCAACCTTCGCCGGCACGATGTACAGCATCACCGTGCACCACTGCTCGCAGTTGTCGACCATGACCGTCTCGTCAGCAGTCCAGTCCTGAATGCTGAACGTGTTCGACACGATACGTGACCCGGGTCGGAGGTCGAGAAACTTCTCCCGCAAGCGGAGCAAGTTGCTCGGCAGGAGAAACAGCGCCATGACGTTGGCTTTCGATATATCGGCGACGAACATGTCTCCTTGAACGAACTGCGCCTTGTCCGAGACGCCGGCTTCCTTCGCCAGCCGCTTCGACAGTTCGACCATGTCAGGGTTGTACTCGACGCCCAGCGCGTGGGCGCCGCGCTTGGCCGCGCCGATCACGTTGCGGCCATCGCCCGAGCCCAGGTCCATGACAAAGTCCTGCGGCGTCACCTTCGCGATGTCGAGCATTTTCTGAACGGTCACCTCGGGTGACGGGACCCACACGACGTCCTTGCCCGCCTGTCCGACTTCGGGCTTGAACGTGGTGTTCTGCGCCGCAGCCGACGCGGCGGTGGCCAGGAGGATGACGAGCGCCAACGGCGCCTTGGCGAGGTGTCGTTTCATGCGTGTACGAAGCCACCACGTTCCTAGACTGCATCCGCAAAGAAACGTACCCACTGTCTGATACGCCACAGCTATTACTCCGAGTGAGATCCAAAAGTTGATGGGCGTCAACTGCGTCATGACCAACGCGTCGACTGCGATCGCCGCAACATCAATGACGGCAGCTCGCGCGTGGATCGGTGAGAGAGGCGGCCAGAATGAACGCGCCAATGTCAGGCGCAGCGGTCCGGGGACGACGAGTTCCGAGGTTAGTTGCTCGCAATCGTCTGGAAACAGCCGGACGAACTCGCTGACGGTCGACTCACCAGGCATGCCGACCATTGCCGCGTACTCTCGGAAGAAAGCCCGCCGGTAGATCCCCGCCGGCCATCGCGACAGCTCGCCCCGCTCGAAATCGGCGAGGAGTCCCGCGCTGACCTTCGTGTGCTCCGAGATGGTCCGCAGGGCGATGCCCCTGCGTTCACGCGCCTCTCGGAGGTGTGTGCAGAACGCATGACGCAATTCGGCCGCGGCCGCGACAGCGTCCCGCTCGGCGTGTTGCGCGTCGGGCGAGATCAGCTGTGCGGTCGAGGTCAGTGCGTCATCATGATGATGAACGAAGGGTGTGTCTGAAACCGCGGCCATGTTGCATTCTTGGGGTTTGGAGACCGGGGATCTTACCGCGAGTCGCGACGTGAGCCCACCGGTTTCGCGCATCGCGAGCGAGAAAATTCCGCGTGCGTGAATGCCGAGCGACATGCAATAGCGCGAGACGATAAAATGGGCGGCACGCTGGACCTCGACCGTACGGCCGATGCGGGTAGGAGACCAAATCGTTCTCTGGAGGATCGATGGGGAAGGTATTGCTCGGATGTGTGGTGCTGATGCTCGCCGAAATGGCTCCGCTTCTCGCGCATCATTCGCCCGCCGCATTCGACCGCACGAAAGAGGTCACACTGAAAGGGACGGTCAAGGAGTTCCGCTGGCAGAATCCGCATACCTGGATCGAGGTCAATGTGCCCGATGAGAAGGGCAATCTGGTGCTCTGGGGGGTAGAGCTCACGAGCCCCACCTACCTGATTCGGGCGGGTTGGAAGTCGAACATCATCAAGCCCGGTGACAAGGTGACGGTGATCGTCAACCCCGTCCGCACCGGCGAGCCGGCTGGCATCTTCCAAAAGCTGATTCTCGCCGACGGGCGCGAGCTGACCGAACGCCCCGCGCGTCTCGGCAACCCGAACGCGAAATAGAACAGGCTGCGAGACAGACACGGATCATGAGATCGAGTTTGAGTCGAATCGCCCTCGCGATCGTCACGGCGGCCGGGCTATCCGCGTCGGCTTGCGATGCGACCGCGCCGACGGCGGCCCCCGGGAGTGCGCCCGCCACGGAAAGCGCGGCGCCTGCCACGGACTCTGGCGCGCAGTTGAGCGCCCTGGCTCCCGCCAACATCGCGAAGTCACGTCCGGCGGCTCCGTTCAATCTGACGGGTAACTGGTTCATCGATACCACCGAGAGCCCGGACGCATGGCGTTTCGGTCCGCCATATCCGAAGTTGACGCCTGCTGCCCAGGTGCATTTCGACGCGTCTCAGAGAGCGGCCAAGGAAGGCAAGGTGTACCGGGACGACATCGGGCAGTGCTGGCCCGCCGGCCTGCCGCTGATCATGACGCGCTACTGGCCCATGGCCATGGTGCAGATCCCGACCGCAATCTACATGGTCAGCGGTTTCATGAACAGCCTTCGCATCGTCTATCTCGATGGACGACCGCACACCGAATTGGACATCATCGTGCGGACGTTCAACGGTGAGTCGATCGGTCACTGGGAAGGCGATACGCTCGTGGTCGACACGATCGGCTTCCGGGGCGATCATCACTGGATGGATCAGGGCGGAGCGTCCATTCCGGCAGGCGAGCAGCTGCATATCGTCGAACGCATCCGCCTGATCAGTGGCGGCAAGCAACTCGAGATCGAATACACGATGACCGATCCGGAACACTGGGAAGGCGAGTGGAAGAGCATGAAGCGCTTCAACCGTGTCGATGACGAGGACATTCAGGAAGTGTCGTGCCTGCCGGATCTGAACGAGCATCTGCAAAGCACCACCTCGAAAGCACAAGTCAGGTAGGGACATGGGCCGAGTTGTGAACAGCATCAGTCGCGTTGCGTTGGCAACCTGCACGCTCGTCGTGCTCGCGGCGCTGCCCGCATTTGCACAGATCAATTTCGTCGGCGAGTGGAGCGGGCGTTATCACGAGGACCAGCCCGACCGCGTCCCGGGTGAGGAGCCCGGTGATTTCAGCGGCGTGCCGATCAATGATGCCGCACGCCTCTTCGCTGATAGCTGGGATGTGGCGCGGCACTCGGTCCTCGAGCATCAATGCGCGCCGTATACGCTGCCGTACATCTTTTTCGGTCCCAATCAGTTCCGCATCTGGCAGGAACACAACCAGGACACACAGGAGTTGATCGCCATCCGAATGCACCTGGGAACGTACCAGCAGGAGCGGACCATCTGGATGGACGGTCGTCCGCATCCGCCGGATTACGCGCCGCACACGTTCATGGGATTCTCGACCGGCGTGTGGAATGGTGACACCCTGACAATCACGACGACGCACATCAAGGCGGGTTACTTCCGGCGAACAGGAATTCCGGCCAGCGATCGCCTCACCGTGGTCGAGCACTGGATGCGGCATGGCAACGTTCTCTCGCAAGTAACCATCGCGACGGATCCGGTGTACTTGACCGAGCCGTACATCCGAAGCCAGGAGTTCGCGCTCATGGAGCGTGGAAACCAGAACTGGCTCTACAACTGCGAGTACGTGATGGAGGTACCGAAAGACAAGAACGAGGTGCCGCACTATCTGCCTGGAGCGAACCCGTGGATTGGTGAGTTCGCGGCAAAGCACGCGATGCCCGAGGCGGGTGTCCGCGGCGGCGCCGAGACGCTCTTGCCTGAGTGGAAGCCGGGCGCGAAACCGTCACCGGCGCGTGCCGGAGCCAACGGCGGGTTCGAACCGGAGGATCAACCGCAGCATCTCGCTGCAGGCGAAGTCAAGGCCGTTCACGTGCAGGGGAACGTCCACATGATCGTCGGCGCCGGCGCCAACATCGCCGTGCAGGCAGGTGAGGATGGTGTTCTCGTCGTCGATACCGGCAATGCCGGAGCGAGCGACAAAGTGCTCGCCGCGATCACGGAGATTGCACCGGGTAAGGAGATCCGGTGGGTTGTGAACACTGGCATGAGTCCGGATCACACCGGCGGGAACGAGCAGGTGTCGAAAGCAGGACGCACCGTGAACGGCAACATCGCAGCGATCGTGTCGCACGAAAATACGGCCGCGCGGATGGTCAAGGCCGGCGTCGCGGATTCGGCCCGCCCCTTCAACACCTATTTCGAGCCGTCGCGAGACTTCCCATTTAACGGCGAGCCCATCATGCTGTTTCACGACGAGGCCACCTCCGATGACACGGGCACGGTGGTCATGTTCCGCCGGTCCGATGTAATCGCCGCCGGTGATCTCTTCAGAACCGAAGGGTACCCGGTCATCGACCTCGCCAACGGTGGCAGCATCGATGGAACGATTGCGGGGCTGAATCGGCTGCTGGACCTGACCGTTCCGAGCAAGATGCTGGAGGAGGGCGGGACCTACGTGATCCCGGGCCACGGGCGTATCAGTGACGAGCATGACGTTGCGATGTATCGCGACATGCTCGTGATCATCCGCGATCGGATCAAGAACATGGTCGAGAAGAAGATGACCCTCGAACAGGTCAAGGCGGCGCGCCCGACGCTCGACTACGATGGCCGCTATGGGGCGGACTCAGGACCCTGGACGACAGCGATGTTTATCGACGCGGTCTATCGTGAAATGAGCAAATCGGGGAGTTCTGCCTCGCGGAGGAGCGCGCGATGAGTGTGCGGGTCTCTGTTGTCGGTGCACTCTCGCTCAGTCTCGCCGTCGTGCTCGCCAGCATTGATGCCGCCGGTCAGGGGCGTGGCCGCGGTCAGGCGCCGGCGCCCCCGCAAACAGCGCGTCAGGCGGCGCCGATCGATCTCGTCGGCACATGGGTGTCTGTCGTCACCGAAGATTGGCGATGGCGGATGGTGACTCCGCCGAAAGGCGACGTCGCCAGCGTTCCGGTCACACCGGAAGCGCGCAAGGCCGCGCAAGCCTGGGACCTGGCGGCCGACAATGCGAGCGGCAACCAGTGCAAAGCGTTCGGCGTCGGCGGGATCATGCGGCAGCCCGGACGCCTTCGCATCTCATGGCAGGACGATGAGACGCTGAAGCTGGAGTTCGACGCCGGCACGCAGACGCGGCTGCTGAACTTCGATCGCGCGAAACAAGCCGCCGGCGAGAAGACGTGGCAGGGATTTTCGCTCGCGCAGTGGGAGGGACCTGGCGTCGGTCGCGGCGGTCCGCCGATCGATGTCCGTGTGACCGGTGGAGGCATCCTGTCGCGAGGTGTGCCGGGCGGCGGCGGTCAGGGTCTTCGCGGTGGGCCACCTCCACGTCAGCAAGCCGAGATCAACAGCGGCGGCGATCTCAAGATCGTCACGACCAATTTCCGCGACGGATACCTTCGCAAAAATGGCGTGCCATACAGCGAGCAGGCTCAGATCACCGAGTACATCCATCGCTTGCCCACGCATCCGAACGGAGATGTGTGGCTTCAGGTGATCACGATGATCGACGATGCGAAGTATCTGAACGGGACGTTCTACACCAGCACGAATTTCCGACTCGAGCCGGACGGCTCGAAGTTCGCGCCATCGGCCTGCAAGACCGATCCGCCCCTCCCAGTGAAGGGCAAAGGCGAAAGCAAGTAGGGCGGGTTTTTCTTGGAGACCGCGCGGTCCGAAGAACCCGGCCTATACGCTTGCCAACAACCGATCGCCGCCGAGGCGGTGGAACTCCGCTTCCGCATCCTGCGAACGCTCGCGGGCGCGCGCGACGATGGCGTTGAAACGGCGTTCGCTGCGGATCGGATCCAGCCACGGATCTCTCAGCAGGATCGGGAAACAGAAGAAGCCTTCCTGGACGGTCCGCTCGAGAAGGTCGAGCGCCGATTCATGATCATGCAACCGCGCGAAATTCCTGGCCATGAAATACAGGCCTTCGGGATCGAACGGGCGTGAGGTGAACTCGCGCAGCGTCTCGAACGCTTCCTCCCGCTTCCCCTCGAGCACCGCGGACGCGGCGCCCATCATCAGCACGATCATGCGCGGCAATCGCTGCTGCGCGAGGCGTCGATAGTCGGTGATCGCTTCCTGTTCGCGCCCGAGGATCGGCAGCGTCCAGTTCGTGACCCACCTCAGTTCTTCGTTGTCGCTCTCGATTGCGCGTTCCCAGTCGCCGCGCATGAAGTGTGTGTACATCACGCTGGTGCGGATATGCGGATCGAGCCGCCGGGCCTGACGGTCGGCGGCAAGCGAGGCGTCAAGCAGACCGCAGAAGCGGCATGCGAGCACGAGGCCGGCGAAGAGATCGGGATCCGCCGCTTGTGACCGCGCCCGCGTGAGCAGCCGGGCCACGGCCTCCTTGGCGCGCCCCAACGACTCCACTTCGAAATTTGTGTAGTGATTGTGCGCAATGCTCAAGTCGGGATTAATCTCGAGCGATCGACGAAACGCACGTTCAGCCTGTTGCAGGTACCCATCGATGTTCTCGGTTCCATACTTCGCCATGAGGCGATAAACACGGCCGAGCCTGGCCCAGGCAGGTGCATAGTCGGGATCTTCAGCGAGTGCAGACTGGTACAACTCGGCAGCGACCGGCATCATCGCGCTGTCATGCGCGAGCTGATTGGCGCGCAGATAGAACTCGTAGGCGCGCGCGCTCGCGGGGAGATCCTTGCGCAGCCGTCGCTGATCGCCGGCCGACAGCGGAATCGACAGCGATTCGACGATCGCCCTGGCCAGTTGATCCTGTACATCGAAAATGTCCTTGAGCTCGACCTGAATCGTCTTGGACCAGAGAATCGTTCCCGACGATGCCTCGAGCAGCTGCGCGGTGACGCGAACCTGCCCGCCGGCGCGCAGCAGCGTCCCACATAACACGGCATCGACGCCCGCCTCAGAACCGATCTTCTTGAGATCGACGCCCTCGTCGGTCACGTACCGGCTGCCAGCCACGGTGGAGCGCACGACCAGCGACTGAATGCCAGCCAGCGAGCTCATGATGGCGTCGGGGAGACTGAATGAGAGGAAGTCGACGTCCGCGTCCGGGCGAAGCATCCGAAAGGGCACCGCGATCAGCCGGGTCGTGGGACGGACGGTGACCGTCGATGTGTCCGTTGTCAGGGTCAGCGCAGAACGCAGCGCCTGTGCCATCGCCTCGGCAGTCTGATACCGATCCTCAGGGCGCTTTTCGAGCGCACGGTGAATCACACTATCTATCGCCGCCACGGCGGCTGACCCGGTCAGTGCCGCAGGTTGCGCCGACATAACAGCGTGATACACCTGCATCAGGTCGTTGCCGGGGAAGGCAAATTGCCCCGACAGCATCTCGAACAGGATTGCCCCTGCCGCGAACAAGTCGGACCGCGAATCGAGGCTCTGCCCGGACCACTGCTCGGGCGCCATGTAGCGCGGCGTGCCCACGACCATGCCGGTCTTCGTCAGGGTCTGTTCGGCGCCCTCAATCGACTGACGCGAGCGAGCGAGGCCGAAGTCCAGGAGCTTGATCCCGCTGTCGGTCAGGAACACGTTCGAGGGTTTCAGGTCGCGATGGACGATGTGCCGGCTATGCAGCGCGCCGAGCGCGCCCAGAATGCCCAGCGATGTCGTGACCGCCTCGTCCGGCTTGAGGGCACCGTCCTTCAAACGGCTCGAGAGCGACTGGCCGTCCAGCAGCTCCATGACGATGAAGAGCTGTTCGTCCGATTCCCCGACGTCGTAGATCTGACAAACGCCAGGATGACTGACGCTGGCGGCGGCGCGCGCTTCGCGCCAGAGGCGGGCCTGCGCTTCGGTATTCGATGGCAGCGAACGAAGGACCTTGATGGCGACCTGGCGCTCGAGCCGTGGATCGACGGCCCGGTACACCTCGCCCATTCCGCCCGCTCCCAGACTGGCGACGATTTCGTACTTCCCTAGACGGTTCCCCCGGGCCAACGACACGCGAAGATTATAGGTAGCTGGGTAGCTGGGCACCAGGTCGCCGGGTGACTGGGTGACTGTGGGGAGCTGGGGTGGCTAGGTCACTGCGTCCCAGCTACCCAGAAGTGGTCGTCCAGTAATCAGGCAGGTCCTTCTTCGTGTCCTGTAGGATCTCGAGTACGGCCCTGCGGTCGGAGGCGCTCAGCGAACTATACCGATCGTCGGACACGCGACCATTCAGCACGTCCCACAGGCGTTGATAGACCGCCGACTTTGCCCCGGCAGGAAGGGCGTCGAACGGCTCCGAATAAATCAGATAGCTGCACGGATACTTGAGCAGGCGTTTGGTGAGATCAAGTTCGCGCAGCGACCGCCCCTTACTGTCCCGCGGCCCACTCGCACTGAATGTGCGCGCGAATGTCGAGGGTCCGCTGATGGGGCCAGGCAGTGGCGACTCGTCGACAAACAGGAGATAGTCGACGAGGTCTTCAACCCTTCCGTTGAAAGTGCGCTCTGCTTCGGCGCCGACGCGCGCTTCCCAGCCGACGCGCGTAATGAGATTCAGCATCTGGGCCTGATGCTCGAGAACCAGTAGCGCGACGACGTCGCTGTACGGCGAGAGGTACCCGGTCATGTCGAACCGGCCGTCCAGGTTGGTGACGTGAACGGTCTCGGGTTTCACCATCGCACCGAGGTCCGACGGATCGGTCGCGATAGCGTTCCCCATGTGCCGATCCGCCTGGTGGGTGCCGGTCACGTACCATCCACCCCATCGCAGTTCGAACGGGCTTCGATGATCCGTGGTGTACGCCGGGCCGTACATCGTCGTGCCATCGACGCTGGGGAAGATGCTGCCGACGAAGAGGCCTGGAACGTTCTGTGTGGCCTCGGAGACGTGGCACATCACGCAGGTGTCGTTTCGTTCGAACCGTGGTACTCCGGATTCGGATTGGCTGAGTGTGTAAAAGATCGAGCCTTGCTGGGGATCCTGCGCAACGACTTCGAGCACCGGCCCGCCGCGTACCCACCCGACCGCGACCGTGTCGTTGAAAAAGATAGCGCGAGGATTGGTCGGGTTGATTCGAGGTGCCTGGAAACTCGTCTTGGAGAAGACCAGGACCTGCGAGTCGACTGGCACATTGAGCGCCGACAGTACCGACGTCAGATATCCAGAGGATCCCTGCTTCTCGAGCGAGACCTCGCCGCGTTGCAGCCGGCCGTTCAGCTGCGTAATCGGGTCCGACAGCGGACGGGTGGCGTAACCGATGGCCGGATGATTGCGAATGAGCGAAGGATGGATTTTCTGGGCTGAGACCAAGGCCACACTCGCCGCCCATGCCAGGGCGACGATTCCAATGCGCGACATGTTCATGTTGAGGTGGTGTGCTGCAAATGCCTCTCCGTTTGGGCCCCAAACAAATGATACCCAAGATCGCGTGGATGTCACAGGGCGCGCGCAATATTCCGCGTAGTCGCGAAAAAATCCCCGCTGAACCGGCGGGACTTGCTCGGCTTCAGCCGGTGCGGGCGGGCTTCCACCGCAAACCCAGGGCGATGAGCCGGTCGAGCAGCTGCTCGTAGGAGATGCCCTGAGCCTCAGCAGATTCGGAGAAGTCCTCGCCATAGGCCATGTTCGGGTTCGGATTGGCTTCGAGCACGTAGATCCGCTCTTCTTGATCCATCCGGATGTCGACGCGCGCATACCCGCTCAGGTCCAGGGCGCGGTACGCGCGCTTCGCCATTCGCTGCATCCGCTCGACGGTACCGGGATCGAGCCGCGCCCGGTCGGTCATGATGCCGTTCTTCTTCTGATACTGCGTGCTCCACTTGACCCGCTCGGTCGCGATCCTCCAGCGGTTGTCGGGCATCTGGGCGAACGACATCTCCCAGGGCGGCAGCACATCGAGCCGCTCGTTGCCGATCACGCCGACGTAGATCTCGCGACCGTCGATGAACTGTTCGACGATCGCGGCCGTGCCCAGCTTCTCGTGGATAAACGTTGCGCGTCGCGCGAGCTGCTCATGATTCTCGACCACCGAGGCTTGCGAGATCCCGGTCGAGGCCTCGAAAAAGAGCGATTTGACGATGAGCGGGAACGTCAGACGCTTGGGGAGCGCGACCTTGCGTCCGGGACGGACGACAGTGAAGTCCGGGACGCGAATGCGGTGATAGGCGAGCAGCTTCTTCGAGAGCGCCTTGTCGCGAGCCAGGATCAGACCGCGCGGATTGCATCCGGTGTACGGCAGCCCGAGCAGTTCGAGATAGCTGACCACGTTCTGATCGAAGGTCGTGACGCCGGCAAATGCCTCCATGAGATTGAAGACGATGTGCGGCTTGAACAGTCCCGCCATCGGACGGATCCCGCCAAGGTTGTCATTGATACCGAGGACGCGCACTTCGTGGCCGATCTCACGAAGCGTCTCGATCACGTCGTACTCCATCTTCCATTCCGCCTCGAGGATGTCGATACCGGTCGTGTCCTCGGGTGGGACGAGATGGTCGTGCACGAGCGCGAGGATGCGAAGTTTCTTCACGGTTCAACGGTTCCGGCTCGAGCCGACACGACGTACAAGGTCTTCATAGGAACAAGCGATGTCCGCCGCTGTGCAGGTAATTCATGGCCTGTACCGTGAGCAGCACCGTAAACTCCTGGCGCGCCTGTTCCTCTGGAACGGCCAGGCGCAGTTTCAGCTCCCGCGAGCGGCCGATCATCTCTTCCAGGACCTGATCGATCGTGTACTGATAGATCCCCGTCCATCCTGCCACCACGCGGCGGACTTGTCGCCTGATGCGCGAGATGAACTGCGCTGCCGTCATCTGTCCCATGAACTCCGGCGAATCGGAAAACAGGCGCCGCAGATCGCGATCGTAGAAGTTGGGGTAGTCGACTCCGTAGTAGCGCCGTTTGTTGCGGTAATGCTGGCGCAACGTGGTGCGCAGATTGGGCAGTGCATCCACTTCTTCAGGGTTGTCGACTGGCGCTGGACGGTCGCGGAGGGTTCCCATCAACGCATCCATGTATTCGAGCTTGGGAAGGGCTTTCCAGCCTGCGTAGCGATGCCGCCATTCGCTGTTCGGCGTCAGCCAGACGGCGAACGTTTCGGCGAAGTCTTCATCCGGGTGGCTCTGCGCGTACCACGAGTCCAGATGCAGCACGAAGCTCTTGCTGTACGGCTTTGGCGTGTAGAACTCGGGATACGGTTCCGCGGGTGAGCCGAAGATCTCGCGTCGGCGGCTTCTTCGACGAAGGCGGTAGGCGTTGTCGATGACGTGGCCGGCTTCGTGCCGCAGAATCCTCATGCACCACTCGTGTTCGCCGCCTTCGACTTCGAGCATCTGCGCCTCCTCGAGCTTTTCGAGCCGCGGGTGGGCGAGATAGAAGGGAATGGCGATCGTCGTGGCGCCATCGGGCGTGAACCACTCGTCGGAGAGATAGAAATGAATTGGGAACTGAAGCCCTCGCGCCCGAAGCTCGTCGCGGAGGAGCTCAATCCGGTTCGCCAGCGTGCCTTCGATGAGGAGGGGCAGATCCGCCATTCGGACATCGAGCAAAGCATCATCGTCGAGCTCTGGCCATGTCTCGTGCACAGGACGTTTGGGCATGTCGGGCTGGCCTATAGACTAGCGCGTAGCGCTGCCGGTAACCTGAGGCAGATGGGCCCTACGCACACGATCGGGATCGTTGTAGGAGCGATGGTCAGCATGACGGTATTGGTGACGACACAGGATAGAGATCGCGCGAAGGTCGCGGACGCCTATAAGTGGAACTTGACGGATGTCTATGCCAGCCAGGCGATCTGGCGGGAGCAGAAGGCAAGGATTACGGCGGAAATTCCGCGTCTCAGCGAGTTCCGAGGCAACCTCGCATCTTCTCCGGCCACACTGGCCGACGCGCTCGAGATGGCGTCGCGGCTGGATAAGGAACTCTCCCGGCTCTACGTCTACGCAAGCATGCTTTCGGACGAAGACACACGGGACTCCACCGCTCAAGGCATGCAGCAGGAGATGCAGCAGCTGTACGCCAGGTTCGGCGCCGAGGCGTCGTTCGTCGAACCGGAGATTGTGAAGATGGGGAGTGCCGCGGCCGAGAAGGCCCTGGCAACGGAGCCGCGGCTCTCCGCGCACGCCTTCTACGTCAGGGATGTCATCCGCCGTGCGGCGCACACCCTGTCGGATTCGGAAGAGAAGATCCTGGCCGACGCCGCACCACTGGCGGCGTCCCCGAACAACATCTACACCATTCTGGCGAACGCCGACTTCCCTTACCCCACCATCACGCTCGCCGACGGAAAGAGCGCCAAAGTCGATCAGGCCGGATACAGCGAGCTGCGCACGTCGCCGAACCGAACCGACAGGCAGGCAGCGATGTCGGCATTCTTCAACGCGCTGGGCTCATTCGGTCGCACGCTGGGTATGACCATGAACTCCAACGTGCAGAAGGCGCTGTTCTATTCGCGCTCCCGAAGGTATGCGTCGAATCTGGAAGCGGCGCTGAACGGACCCAACATCCCGGTCACCGTCTACACGCGGTTGGTGGACGGAGTGAATCGTCATCTGCCAACGTTTCATCGTTACCTGACACTGCGCAAGCGGATGATGGGGCTGACCGACGACCTGCATTATTACGATCTCTATGCGCCGCTGGTCGCCACGGTGAATTTGCGCTACACACCCGAGGAAGCGCAGGAGAACGTGATCGGCGCGATGGCGCCGCTCGGCAAGGACTACACTGACGTGCTGCGCAAGGGTTTCCGCGAGCGTTGGATCGACTGGTATCCGACCGAAGGCAAGGTGTCGGGCGCGTATTCGAACGGCGGCGCCTACGACGTGCATCCGTACATGCTGCTCAACTATCTCGGGCAGTACAACGACGTCAGCACGTTGGCCCACGAGCTCGGTCACACGATGCAGAGCTACTACTCGAACAAGACGCAGCCGTATGCGACGGCGGGGTACCCGACTTTCGTCGCGGAGGTCGCGTCGACATTCAACGAAGCGCTCCTCATCGACTACATGTTGAAGCGCATCAAGGACACGCCGACGCGGCTGTCGTTGCTGGGCAACTACCTCGAAGGCATCAAGGCGACCGTCTTCCGCCAGACTCAATTCGCCGAATTCGAGTTGCGCATGCACGAAATGGGAGAGCGTGGCGAGCCGATCACAGGTGACGCCCTTGCCAAGTTGTATCTGGACATCACGCGCAAGTACTACGGGCATGACCAGAACGTCGCGATCGTCGACGACTACATCGCCCACGAGTGGAGCTTCATTCCACACTTCTATCGCGACTTTTACGTCTTCCAGTACGCGACGTCGTTCACCGCCGCGGAAGCGCTGTCTGCCAAGGTGCTGGCAGGCGACCAGGACGCGACGAAGCGTTACCTGACCTTCCTCGCGGCAGGGGGATCGAAATACCCGATCGATCTGCTGAAGAACGCCGGCGTCGACATGACGACCGACGAACCGCTCGACTTGACGATCAAGCGGATGAATGAGGTCATGGACGAGATGGAGAAGCTGCTCGGGTAGGGCTGGGCTTCAGGTCCCGCGTTAGTGGTCGCGCAGGATGAAGCCCGCGCGCCACATCAACCAATTACAAGATTCGCTTTCCCAGCGCGGACAGCGCGAGCTCCACGCCGAATTCGGCCGTGGTGTTGCGAAGATCGAGCGTCGGGTTCACCTCGACGAGATCCAACGCGACGAGCTGCTGCGAGTCGGCGACGAGCTCCATCACCATGTGCGCCTCGCGGTAATCGAGCCCACCACGTACGGGTGTGCCGACACCCGGGGCGAACGTCGGGTCGCAGGCATCCATATCGAACGACACGTGGATTCCGCCGGTGCCTTTCGAGGCGAGCGCGATGGCGCGCTCGGCGACGACCGCGATGCCGTGACGGTCGATGTCTTTCATCGTGAACACGTGTACACCTGCCGCGCGAATCCGCTCTTTCTCACGCTCGTCGAGGTTCCGAATGCCGACGAGCACCGTGTGCTCGGGAAGCACTGATGGCGTCGACCCGATTGCGGCAAGCTCGGCCGGTTGCTGACCAAGAAGCGCCGCGAGCGGCATGCCATGCACATTTCCGCTGGTCGTCGTCTCTGGCGTGTTCATATCACCGTGCGCATCGACCCAGATGAGCCCCATCGGATACGACGTGATACCGGTGATCCAGGTGGCAGTCGCAGCCACCGATCCGGCCGCGAGGCTGTGATCACCGCCGAGCACGACCGGTAACGCTCCTGCTTCGAGCGAATCGGTGACGGTCTGGTAGAGCGTCTGGCACACGCGCGCGATCTCGTGAATGTACTTCTTGCGTTCGTCGGCCTTGTGCTGCGTCTCCTGAATTGGTGCCGGCACGTCGCCCTGGTCGACAACGATCCGCCCGAGTTCTCCGAGGCGGGTACCCAGGCCCGCAATCCGCAACGCGGATGGGCCCATATCGACTCCGCGCCGTCCGGCGCCGAGGTCTAACGGGACACCGATGATGTGGACGGGTTTCACTGAATCAGGAATGTTATATGGTGCGACGGAGCGATGGTGCGAAGGGACGAAGGTCTGTCCCTGTCGCGCCCTCGGACCGGAGTCTTGCACCGCCGCGGCCAGCCCCGTCGCAGCGCAAAGTTCATGATCGCGCCGCAACGAAGTCGGCGGCTCGTGCGGCGGTCGCCCTCCCATCACTGATGCAGTCAGGAATCCCGATGGCCCTGAAGCCGCTGCCGGTTACGAAAAGGCCGGGCAGCGCGGTCAGACGACGTTCGATGTCGGTCACACGCTGCAGGTGTCCGACTTCGTACTGCGGACTCTGACGTGTCCAGCGATACAGTCGTGTGAACAGCGGAGGGCCCGAAATGCCGAGAAGGTCGCCCAGCTCCTTCTGCGCCGCGGTGAGCAGCTCCTGGTCCCCGCCTTCGAGCCGATGCGGGTCGCGGCCGCCACCGAGAAATCCGCGCAAGAGTACATGACCGTCGGGAGCGCGGCCCGGCCACTTCGATGAGACCCACGTGCCCGCCAGCAGCGCCAGACCTTCCGTGCGGGGAACGACGAACCCTGTTCCTCGCAACGGGTGCGAGACCTGCTCGCGGCGGTATCCAAAGGCGACTGTTGCCGTCGAGGCGTAGGGAACCGCCTCACACAAATCCGCAAGGGCCGGATCAATCGGGCGCAGCAACGAGCCGGTGACATAGGCAGGTACAGCCAGCACGATGCTTCTCGCACGAAGCGGGCCTGCCGTCGAATCGATCGAGTATGTCGCTGACCGCGACAGCCCCGTGACTCGGGCATCGGTGATTACGTGTCCAGGCGCAAGCGCGCTCGCGAGCGTGTCGACCAATTCACCCGTGCCACCCGGCAGCGACACGAACGCCCCTTGTGGCGAAGGGCGGACGTGCAATGCCCGAAGCGCCCGGATGACGCTGCCCGAGCGACGTTCCGCATCGACGAGACGCGGAAAGAGCGCGCGAATGGACAAGCGATCGACATCGCCGGCATGAATGCCTGCCAGCAGCGGATCGGCAAGATAGTCGACCGCCTCGCGGCCGAACCGCCGCCCGACGAACGCCGCTATCGACTCGTCCTCGTCGGCGGCTCGACGCGGTGTCAGAACCTCACCAGCCATGCGGGCCTTGCCGGCGAGCGAGAACAGGCGCGAGCGTGCCAGCGCGCCGAGCGTAATAGGAAACCCCAGGAACGAACCTTCCGCGATCGCGTGCAGTTGTCCCTCGCGCAGCACGAACGCTGTTCGAGGCATGAGGGTTGGAATGAGACGGTCGGCGATCCCGAGCTCACGGCACAACGTGACGGCAGCCGGTTTCTGGACGAGCAGCGAGTCTGGGCCACTGTCGATCGTCCATCCGTCGAACTGTTCCGTCACGATCACGCCACCCGGACGAGCAGCGCGCTCGAGTACGCGGACCGACAGGCCGCGTCCCCGCAGTTCGAATGCCGCGGCCAGTCCCGCGATCCCCGCGCCAACGATGACAACGTCGAAGACCCTGTCGGTGGCAACGCCGCCGGTCATGTCGGGCGCCGTGTCAGCGCAACCGCCGCGAAGCGGTGTGAACGTAATGGGCAAGCATCTGCACGTGTTCCACCGGTGTCGACGGAAGGATGCCATGTCCCAGATTGAAGATGTGGCCAGGACGTCCGCCGATGCGGCGCAGCACGGCATCGGTTTGCTGGAGCATCCGTGCGGGTGGTCCCAGGAGGAGCGTCGGGTCGAGGTTCCCCTGAACGGCGTGCGTGGCGCCGATCCTGTCCCAGGCCTCATCGATCGGAATGCGCCAATCTACTCCGATCACATCCCCGCCGGCGTTGCGCAGCTCTTCAAGGATCGTCGCTGTCCCGGTGCCAAAGTGGATCGTCGGAACGCGCTTGCCGATCGCATCGAAGATCGTCCGCGTGTGTGGAAGCGCGAATTCGCGGTAGTCGGTTGCGTCGAGCGCGCCCACCCATGAATCGAAGACCTGGACGGCGTCGACGCCTGCGTCGATCTGGGCGACGAGGAAGTCTGCCACCACGCGAGACAGCTTCTCGCAGAGCCGGTGCCAGGCCTCAGGGTGGCCGTACATGAGTGATTTGGTTTTTGCGAAGTTGTTCGAGTGTCCACCCTCGATCGCGTACGACGCGAGCGTGAATGGCGCCCCTGCAAACCCGATCAGCGGCACACGCTGATTCAACTCCCGCTGGATCTGCCGTATCGCGTCGAGGACGTAGCCGAGAGCCTGGCGCGGCTCGAACACCCGGAGCCGCTCGATATCGGCCGGGCTCTCGATCGGACGCTCGATCTGCGGTCCTTCGCCTTTCACGAAGTCGAAGGGAAGTCCCATCGGCGCCAACGGCAAAAGGAGGTCCGAAAAGAGAATGGCGGCGTCGACTTCGAGGCGTCGAATCGGTTGCAGCGTGACTTCCGTCGCCAGGTCGGGCGTGCGACAGATCTCGAGCAGCGAATACTGCGCACGTAACGTCCGGTACTCCTGCATGTACCGGCCCGCCTGACGCATGAACCAGACCGGCGTGGCGTCAACGTGCTCGCGGCGGCAAGCCTTCAAAAAGCGGGAAGGGGTCACGAATCGGTTCCGGGGTGCCTGGTGTTGAGGCGTGTCAGTCTCGAACGGGAGTATGGAGCATGTCACGCGCCAGCGTCACGAGCTCATCGAGCCAGAGCGGCTTGAAGCGGACATCGGCGCCAAGGGATTGAATCTCATTGGTCTGCGATTCGGCGAGATAGTAATCCCCTGTGACGATCGTTACGGGCGTGTGCTGCATCCCCGGAATCGCGCGCAGCGACCGGAGCACCTGCACGCCGCTCGTCAGCGGCATCCTCAAGTCCAGAATGACGGCATGCGGACGATGAGTCTGGGCGAGGCTGAGACCCTCGTCTGCCGAGTGGGCGGCCCACACTTCGAAACCCTCGAGACGCAG
Organism: Acidobacteriota bacterium; assembly: GCA_046732795.1. Taxonomy (GTDB): domain Bacteria; phylum Acidobacteriota; class Vicinamibacteria; order Vicinamibacterales; family UBA2999; genus Gp6-AA40. The sequence goes on along the minus strand of JBKPNV010000149.1, from coordinate 26,660 downwards.
CATCCGTGCAAACAGTTCGGTCACGCTCACGTCGTCGTCCACGATGAGGACGCGTGCGTTGGGGGCGCTCGACGGCACTGGCTCATTGTCGTGCTCGAAGTGAGATGCGTCAAGTTGCGGAGACAGGGCGAGAGCCCTAATGGTTTGCAGCTGTGGCTTTCATGCTATATTCTGGCGCTCTGTCGGCATGAGCCGGCCCCGGGTCTTCCCGCAGCTGCACGTTCCGGCGGCGAAGGCCGTTGCGTGTAAAACCCCCGTCGGAGGTTTTGTTGAGCCCCATCCTCGTGCGCCCTGTGCGCGAGCAGCTCGAGCACGATAGGGTGATCCGCCTGCTTCAAGCCAAGTACAAGAGAAAATTCGATGTCGCGATCAACCCCGGCAATGAGCAGACGGCGCCGGTGGGACCTCCCACGTCCCCTTGGTACCCGGATCTCGTGCTTCAGTCTGGGGAACGGACGAAGAAGCTGTTGGGTGTCGTTGAGGTTGAGACCGCGGAATCGTTGAACAATCTCGAGGCCATGTCCCAGTGGGCCACGTTTGCGAAGCTGCGCGTGCCGTTTCACTTGTACGTGCCGGCCGCTGGGGTCGATAGCGCGCGCCGTCTGTGCTCGGACCTCCAGATCCAGGCTGCCGAGATGTGGGCGTATCACTCGATCGGCGAGCAGATCCGCTTCACGCTGGTTTCCCGCACGCAGGGTCCCGAGCGGCCTCGCGAGCCTGCTCCGCCCCGGCCCTCCGCTGCTCCGGTCGCCGCTCCTGTGCAGCCTAAAGTGGCGCGGGCCGCTGCCGCCCGCCCGCCCCGGCGAGCGACCGGAACGAGCGCCGCCAAACCTCGCGTGGTTGCCGCGAAAAAGAAGACGGCCGAAGTCCGCAGGGCCACGAAGAGGCCGGCTGCGAGACAGTCCGCGCCGTCCAGGCCTCAGAAGCGCAAGTAAAGCGCTGTGCCGTTCTTGCGCGTCATCCGTGACAAGCGTGGATACGAGACCACGTACTTGATGCACCTGTATCGCGAGGGACATCGGCAACGATCGCGGATCCTGTACGTCTTCCGATCCCCTGGCAGCGTGCGAGTGGGACGCGAGGCGCTCGAACCTGAAGTCCGGCGCGAGATCGAGGCGCGCTACCCGGACATCGCCTTCGACTGGAAAGACGTCCGCGAGCACCAGCAGCACATCGAGATGTCGGCGGAGCCGCGGCGGCGAAAGCCGCCCAAGCAGGAGGAGAGCGTCATCACCGCCGTTCCCGAAGTGCCGGCGTCAGCGCCCGCGTCAGTTGCCGTGGCAGCGGCGCCGGCTCCATCACCACAGGCGGTGCCTCCGACCATCGAAGGCGCCACGCCCGACGATCAGATTGCGTTTCTCGGCCACTGGTACGCAGCCATTCGCGAACGTATTCCGAAGCGGACATCCGATCCTGCACGACAGGAAGCGTTGTACGCGCTGACCGAACGTCTCAACCCCGCGACGTGGACGGACGCCGACCAGATCGCCGCGGGATTGCAGCAGGCTTCCGAAGCGCTCGAGCGACTGTCACGTGTGTTCTCCCGTCGCCGTCGGCGGGGACGTCATCGTTCGGGTGACGCGCGCCCTTCGCCCGCTGGCCCTACACAATCCGAGTCTTGAGCCACGTAATCGAAAGAGTCGTGCTCGCTCTCGCCGAACTGGGGCCATGGGCACCCGTGTTGTTCATCCTCGCCTACGTCCTGGCCTCCCTGACACTCGCTCCGGCATTTCTTCTCACGTTGGCGGCGGGTGCCGTCTTCGGCCTTCTGCGGGGAACGCTGCTCGTCTACGTGGGCGCCGTGCTGGGATCGTCGGCTGTATTCGCGATCGCCTCGCCGCTCGCTCGCTCGAGACTCTTGCGCTGGCTGGACCGCGATCCGCGAGTGGCGGCAGTGCGCGCCGCCGTTGTGGGTCAGGGTACGTGGGTGATGTTCCTCCTCCGGCTCTCCCCGGTCGTGCCGTTCGTGCTGTTGAACTACGCGCTGGCGCTGAGCGGCGTTCGCTACCGACAGTTTCTGGCCGCGTCGGTCGGCATGCTGCCGGCGATTATCATGTACGTGTATTACGGAAAGGTCGCCGGTGACGTGGCCAAGCTGGCGGCCGGCGTTGCGCCACCGCGCGGTCCGGCGTACTACGCGCTGCTCGTGATTGGACTCGTGGCGACAATCTTGGCGACGACTCTCGTGACGCGAGCGGCCCGCAAGTCGATGGGGCGCACGTCAGCGCAGCAGTGATTCGAGCTCCTCGGGATGAGCAGCCCGCACCATCGCGTCGGCTCGATCGAGCACGCCACCGAGGACCAGTTTGGCCAGCGATTCCTCCAGTGTGAAAGAGCCTGCCTTTCGCGTAATCGTGATCTCCTGGTTCAGATGCTGCAGCGCATTCTTGCGAATGTGCTGCCTGGCGCCATAGCTGACCAGCAGTAGTTCCGCCACGGGAACCAGGATTCGCGTTTTCGTCGGGAGTAGCGACTGCGTGAGCACGGCGGCGAGCGCCATTGCCATTTCCTGACGCACGGCGTTCTGTCGCTCCACCGGAAAGGCGTCAGCAATACGTGAGACGGCGGCGGCGGCATCGGTCGCATGAACGGTGGCCAGGACGAGGTGGCCCGTTTCGGCCGCCGCGAGTGCAATCCGCATCGTCTCTGGATCGCGCATCTCGCCGACGACGATGACATCGGGAGCCTGTCGCATGGCCGAGCGGAGGGCGGTCGGAAAGTCGGGCGAGTCCATGCCGATCTCGACCTGTTCGATCACGCTTCGGCCATGACCGTGCTCGTACTCGATCGGATCTTCCACGGTGACGATGTGCCGCGAATACCTGGTGTTGATCTCCGCGATCAGCGCTGCCAGCGTCGTGGTCTTACCGGAGCCAGTGGGCCCGCAGACGAGTACCAGGCCGCGCGGCAGTTCCGCGAGCAGTGAGATGTCGTGCGAGAAGTGCAGGTCCGACAGGCGTGGCACGCGCGTTGGCAACGCTCGAATCGCTGCCGCCTGACGCCCGCGCTCGCGGTGCAGGTTCATGCGAAAGCGGCCGAGCCCTTTGAGCGTGAACGCGAGATCGACGGCGTCACCGTCGCGATAGCGCTCTCTCAGGCGCGAGGGCACGATCGGTGACACGGCGGCTTCGATGTCTTCTCCGCTTAACAGCTCTCCGCGAAGTCGCGAGACCTGGCCCTTGATACGCGCGAGTGGCGGCAGATTGGCGACCAGCAGCAGATCGCTGCCATCCTGGTCGCGAAGCTGACGCAGCCACTCTGCGAGATCGGGTGTGTCGGTGGTGATCGGTGTGGTTCGAATAGGAGCAATCTGGTGCAGCTCGGAGACGAGCCGATCCAGATCGTCGTCGATGCGATGATTCCGCACATCAGACATGGCTCGGCTCTACGAACGAACGACGAACCGGTTTTCGATCGCGAGAATCTTGTTGAGGCGACGCTGATGACGCTCTTCGTGCGAAAAGCGGGCGTTGAGGAAGGCATCGACGAGTTCGCACGCCAGCGCCGATCCGATGACGCGCGCCCCAATACACAGCACGTTCATATCGTCGTGCTCGACGGCCTGATGCGCGGTGTAGGTGTCGTGGCACACAGCCGCTCGAATGCTGGGAAATTTGTTGGCCGCAATCGACACACCCGCCCCGCTGCCGCACACGATGACGCCACGCTCGGCCTGGCCCTCGAACATCGCCTGGGCCACTGCCTCAGCCGAGTCGGGATAATCGACAGGGGCCGTCGAATGCGTCCCGAGATCGATGACCTCGTGGCCGTTGCGCGTCAGATGCGCGCCGACCTGCTGTTTCAGATCGAAGCCCGCGTGGTCGGCGCTCAGTGCAATTCGCATTGATGACAGGGTACACCGGCCGAATACTCAGCCGCGTCGTCAAATGAAACGCGGCGGAGTATACTTTGGCGTATGCGAAATCTCGCTAAGTTCTTGATCGTCGGCGTGTTCGCAGTGATTGCGACGACGGGGAATCGCGCGTCCGTGGTCAGGGCCCAGGCCCCTGCGCCCGCGCAAAGTGCCCCGCAGCCCGCACAGGCGCCTCAGACTCCGGGCGGGCAGCCCACCTTCCGTCTGAGCGTCGATCTCGTTACGAGCGACGTGATCGTTCGCGACCAGCGGAATGACCAGTTCGTGGCTGATCTCAAGCCCGACGAATTTGAAATTTACGAAGACGGCGTCAAGCAGGAGCTCGTCTCGTTGGTGCTGACGCACGGCGGCCGCGTTTATAACCAGCTGACACCTCCGGCCGCTCCGGTACAGGAAGGCATCATCCTGCCAACGAACCGGCCGACCAACGACGCGGCCGGCCGTGTGTTTCTCATCTTCATCGACGATCTCCACCTCGACTTCCGGAGCACTCCTCGTACGCGTGAGCTGATCAAGAAGATGCTCAAGCTGTTGATTCACGAGGGCGACATGTTCGGCGTTGTGACCACCGGTTACTCGTCAATCTCCGAACAATTGACCTACGACCGTCAGGTCCTCGACTCTCTGATTTCGAAAGTCACCGGCGGCGGACTGAAGGCCAAGGAAATCATCGAAGGCATGCAGAGCTCGCAGGGGCCGACAGAGTTGCGACACCGCGCGCACGTCGCGTTTTCGACGGCATACGATCTGATGAAGAATCTGGAGAAGCTGCAGAATCGTCGCAAAGCCGTCATCTACATCAGCAGCGGGTACGACTTCAACCCATTCGAGCAGTCACGCCTCGAAGAGCAGGCGAGACGAATGGGGTTATACAACAACACCTCGGATGACGGCACCGGCTCCTCACAGTCGCCCGTCGATCAACTGATGACCGATCCCTTCGTTCGCAACCAGCAGAGTTCTCAGATGCTGGCCGAAGCCGATCTTGTGCGAGAGCTGGCGGAGTTGACACGCGCCGCCAATCGCGCCAATGCAACGATGTACACCATCGACCCACGCGGACTGGTTGCCGGTCAGGATCTGGACGATGAAGTGCCGACGCAGGAATGGAACGCGTACGTTCGCGATACGCAGGACAGCCTGCGAGTGCTCGCCGAGGAAACAGGCGGCATCGCCGTCGTCAACCAGAACGACTTCGACAAGGCGCTGAAGCGGATCGACAACGAGACCAGCGACTACTACGTGCTCGGCTACTACTCGTCGAACCCCGATCCGCTCAAGCGGCGGCGGAAGGTCGAGATCAAGACGACCAGACCCAACCTGAGCGTGTGGTCACGGGGCGAATACACGCTGCGGCCATTGCCGCCTGTCGATCAGCGTTAGGACGATCATCACAATCGCGTAGGCGGGTCTGCAGGCCCGCCTTGATCTACTCGCTTACACCATCTTCGGAGGACGCACCAGCGAATCGAGTTGCGGTCGCATCGTCTCGAAGACGCGCATCACTTCCGTCACCGCACGCGGCAACCGGCCCATCTTCGGGTACAGCCATCCCGTTTGCCGCTCGAGCGACACTCCGGCGATCCGACTGCAGAACAATTGACGCGTGCTGACGTCGGCCGCTGCCGCCTGCCACGGGATGATGCTGATGCCGAGGCCGCTGCGGACCATCGCTTTGATGATTTCCACGTTCTCGGTTTCCATGATGACCGGCGGTGAAATCCGCTCGCGTCCGAAAAACTCCTCAACGATGCGGCGAGTGATCGATCCTGTTTCGAACAGCACGAAGGGTTGCGTGTCGAGGTCGGCCGGGACGATCCGCTTCTGGGCCGCCAGCGGGTGGCTCGGGTAGGTCACGAGCAGCAGTTCTTCTTGAAGGACGGGGACAGACACCAGATCGGACGCCTCAATGGGAAGCGTGAGCAAACCCAGATCGCCGCCGCCCGTCCGCAGCATCTCGATCGATCGCTGGGTGCTGCCTACCGTAACGCGCATGTCGAGGCTGGGATGGATTCGCCGCACTTCCGCCAGCAGACGGGGAAAGACGTACAGGCAGACCGTCATCCCGCCGACCAGGCCGATCGATCCGCGCAACGCTTCGCGCGTATCGCTGATCGCCGACACCGTATCCTGCACGTCGCGGAAGACGCGGTGGCTCAACTGCAGGAGTGATTCGCCTGCCGCCGTGATTCGGATGCGGCGGCCGATGCGATGAAAGACCGGCTCTCCGAGCTCGTCTTCGAGGATGAGGATCTGGCGGCTGATCGCGGATTGCGAGACGTGGAGTTTTTCGCCGGCCGCCGTGAACGAGCCCGTTTCAGCGATGGCACGGATGATTTCCAGCTGCCTCAGGTCCATGAATCAGTAAATCTACTTGCGACGATCGGTCTGCGCGATGGGGACGGCAGGATTCAGCGCGGCTCGCGTCCGTTCGATAGCCTCGTCAAGGTACCCTTCGTCCATCTCGATGCCGACGAAGCTGAGGCCTAACTGGGCACACGCAACGGCCGTCGAACCAAGTCCCAGAAAAGGGTCAGCGACGAGTCGGGTCCGTCCCAGCCCGTTCATCCGCAGGCACATCTCTGGGAGCTTTGGCGGGAAGGTGGCCGGGTGCGGGCGATCCTTGTCGCGACTCTGAATGGTTTCGTAGGGAATGAACCACGTGTTACCGCGACACCGCACGCCCGATGCCGCCGCCTGCCATCGTCCGATGTTCGACCTGTCCTGATATCGCACACCAATCGCCTGCCGGTCGATGGGTGTCTGACCACCAGCCGTGAAGTGAAACACGAACTCGTGGCAGTCGTGCAGGAATCTGCGGCTGTTGATGGGTTTGTAGTGACCGACGGCGAGGTCATCCGCAAGTTTGCTGTTGGTTCCCGCCAGCGATTTCTCGATGGCGATCGATTTAATCCAGTGAATGGTGTTTTGCAGCTTCAGGTGCGGACGGGTTGCCTGCGCAATATCGATCGCTGTCCACGGGTCGGTTGGCTTGGCCCCGACGTTGAGAAAGAGCGATCCGTCGGCGGCCATGACGCGCGCGGCGCGGCGGACCCATTCGCCAGTCCACGCGAGGTACTGATCGCGCGGCATCGTATCGTCGTAGCTGCGATAGCGGATGCCCAGGTTGTACGGCGGCGAGGTGACGATCGCATCGATCGACCCCGGAGGAAGACCATCCAGAATGTCAACGCAGTCGCCGAGATAGAAGCTAAAAGTCGCGCTGTTCGACGTCAGGCGCGTGTGAAGTTTTGGGATTCGCGACACCACGGAGATTGTACCCGTGGTGCGTCAGCAGCGAACCGGCGTCGCGCGTCAGGAGGCGCGAAGCGAAGCGACAGACGACGACGATGGCGAGATGCGCTCGGGAATCGTGTGATTTCGGCGGTGCACGTGTACGTCGCAGCTTCCGCCCTTCTCTTCGACGTACGACACTTCGCGGCTCGTCGCCAGCTCACGATACCGACCCACAACGCATCCGCAGGTCAGTGTCCGAAACCCAAGGAGCCTTACCAGACTCATTGTTCTGTCCCCCGTTGATATCTTTAGCAATTCATGTGCCGCGCTCCAAACCGGACTCACGCAAGCCGGCGACGCGTGATTCAACGAGATCTCCGCGGAGATCGTACGGGGAGCGCCACGATGCATCGCGAGCCACGTGTGCTATTTGGATGAAGGCGTGTTCCAAACCCACGCACGTTGGATCCGATTCCAAAGCGTTGGACCGGCGGTGGTAGGCTTCTCCTCACGCATGACCTCGGCGGTTCGTTTTCTTTCGGGGCTGGCGGGCGTCCTGGTTGTCGTGCATGGCTCGACCGCCGCGATGGCGCAGACGGCAGTGGCGGCGTTGGCCGCCGAACCTTCCGTGCGGCGGGCACTCGATTTCGCTCGCGGCACAGAAGCGGACACCGTTCGCGATCAGATTCGACTCTGCGAGATTCCAGCGCCTCCTTTCGGCGAGTCGAAGCGTGCCGCGGCGTACGCAGATTCGATGCGCGCAGCCGGCTTGACAAATGTCCGCGTGGACAAGGTCGGCAACGTGCTTGGCGAGCGGGCGGGACGAACGCGGAAACCCCACCTCGTTCTGAGTGCACATCTGGATACAGTGTTCCCCGCTGACGTACCAGTTAGTGTCACTCGTGACAAGAATTGGCTGCGGGGGCCGGGCATCGCGGACGATTGTCGCGGTCTGGCGGTCGTGCTCGCCGTGGCGCGAGCACTGGAAGCGGCCAAAGTTCAGACGGAAGGTCCGATCACCTTTGTCGGCACGGTTGGTGAAGAAGGCCTTGGCGACCTGCGCGGGGTGAAGGCGCTCTACGCGAACAGACCGCGCGAGCAAAGCGAGCGCTTCGTGTCCGTCGACGGCGGCGGCTACGGCATCACCAACGTGGGGATCGGCAGCCGTCGGTACCGCGTGACCTTTCGCGGCCCCGGCGGACACAGCTACGACAATTTTGGCCGCGCGGACCCGGTGAACGCCGTGGGGCTGGCCATCGCACGCCTTTCTCGTCTCGAAGTTCCCGTCGACCCTCGCACGACGTATTCCGTCGGGAGAATCGGCGGAGGCACGTCTGTCAACTCAATCGCGAGCGAAGCGTGGATGGAGGTGGACTTGCGTTCGGCTGATGAGGCCGCGCTCAAGCAGCTCGATGCTGGATTTCAGGCGTCAATACGTGCCGCTCTCGACGAGGAAAATCGTCGGCGCAAGAGTCACGACGCGCTCACCGTCACAATCGATGGCGTAGGCAATCGACCGGCAGGACGCACGGATCCGGGATCACCAGTAGTCGAAACTGCGATTGCCACATTGCGAGCTCTTGCGTTGCCGGTCAGGCTCGACGAGCGATCCACCGACGCGAATCTGCCCATGAGCATTGGTATTTCGTCGATTACGATTGGCGGCGGCGGGGTTGGACGAGACGCGCACTCGCCGCGAGAGTCGTTCGACACAACGGAATCATGGAGGGGAACGCAACTCGTGACGCTGCTTGCCGTGGCACTGGCCCGATAGTCACTCCTTTCCGTTGGCCATGCGTAATTTCACTGCTCGATAGCTCTCGAGATCCACGGCGCGCTGACGTGTCGCGGCTCCGCGCGCCCGCACCAGCCTCACGAGAAATGCCGTGTGCATCACGCCAATCACGAACAGTTCGATCGGAGTCGGTGAGGGCACGATCGCCGAAAGCAGATTCAACACGGTGGCGAAAGAGAAAATCAGCGTGAAGAGAGGATCGATGCCGCCTCCCGGCAACGCGGGGCCTAGTGACATCGCCGTTGTCTCCCACATTGGGCCATTTGAATCGCTCTCGTAGAAGACCTGGAGATACCGCCCGATCCGTTCGACACCGACGTGCAGCGCGTGAATCGCTTCGAAGCCGCCGGCCAGGACCATCAGCGAAAACAGCGACGCTGCGGGAGGACCACCGGTCACGGTCAGTGTTCCTGCGACGAGCGCCCAACCGATAACGGTCACCGGCAAGAGAGTCATTCGGGCCGTCCCGCGGCTGGCAATGGTGTGACGGAGAGCCGTGTACTCCGATTCGGTCAGGCTCATCTAGAATGGCACCTTTCTTGGTTTCGTCATCCTCGGTGCACAAGCCCCTTGCACACTGCAGGATGTTTGTTAGAATGCCGATACACTTTTCTAACCGGCTGTTATCTAAAGGGTTGCCTGTGATTTTCTTCCGATTCTCCAAGACCTCGCGCGTCTGGTGCGTCCTGGCGGCGCTCTTTTGCCTTGGCCTGTCCGCCGACACGGCGACCGCCCAGTCGAGCACGGTAACCCACTCAACCGCAAAAAAGTCTAGTTCCAAGAAGACAATTACCCGGAAAACCACGGCTTCACGAACGCCCACGTCGACGCCGGCCGCGGCCAGAAGCCAGTACCGCAGCCGGGCTGCCGCGCAGGCCCGATTGCTTCGCGAGGCCCAGGAGCCGCGCTTCAGGCTCGATGAATCGGGAGCCCTGGTTCCTGATATCCGTGCCGAGGCGGCAATTATCTATGACTCGGCCACGGGGCACGTGCTTTGGGAATCGAATTCAACCAACCAGCGGTCCATCGCCAGCATCACCAAGGTGATGACGGCGGTGGTCTTCATGGAGGATTCACCAGATCTGTCGCAAGAGGTCGTCATCCAGCCGACCGACGTTCGCGCGGCATCGACGACCTATCTCCGGTCGGCATACCGCGTAACCAAGGGCGACCTTCTGCATCTGACACTGATGGCCTCGGACAATGCGGCGGCGCGCGCGCTGGCGCGCGTGTCGAGTCTGGGCTCGGAAGCGTTCATTGCGCGGATGAATTCGAAGGCGGCCGAGCTCGGTCTCGAGAGCACCAGCTATTCGGACCCATCAGGGCTGCTCGCTGCCAACGTGTCGTCGGCGTACGACATGGCCAAGCTCATCTCGTTCGTGTCGGGTGACGAGCGCATCGCAAGCGTCATGCGCAAGCAGACGTACACAGTGACCACCGGACGACGTGTCATCAATATTCACTCCACGAACCAGCTCGTCATGAACGGTGATGTCGACGTGCAAGCTGGGAAGACCGGCTTCATCAGCAAATCCGGGTATTGCCTCGCGACTTTGCTTCGCCTCCCCCAGGGTGGTCCGCCGGTTGCCGTCGTGGTGCTTGGCGCGAAGTCGAACGCCGGTCGCTTCTGGGAGACTCGGCATCTGTTCAACTGGTTCGCGAGCAAGGCCGAAGATCTGCTCGGAACCCCGCTTCAAGCTGCGACCGCAACTCCGGCAACCAACTAAGACGCGCTGGCTAACGCGAGCGCTCTACGCGAATTTCCGATGATTGAAGGCGGGTCTGAGACCCGCCCTGCGATCACGCACGTCCAGCAAGGCGTCGCGGGCGCTCAGTCCCCCTCAGCGCGATAACCTCGCCGGCTGAAGCCGGCGCTCTACGACGATATGAAAACGCTCTAAGAGGAGTAGCCGCGCTGGATTGCCGCGGCGTCGAGCGGCAGCGTTGCCACGGCGTCGACCATCGGCATGACGTGTCGAGTTGCGCGGCGTCCGTCATAAGCCTTCAGATAGCGTCGGCAGACGTCGCAGGCGTAGACGCGATACTTTCCATCCGGTGTGGCGAATGACGTGATCTTCGCGCGTTCGCTGTTGCGGCAGAACGGGCAGGTCAGCGATTCCCATTTCCAGCGCAACTCGCAGCGTCCGCAAATCAGGTGACGTTCAGCCGACGGGGTAATCACCGACAGGTCTGGTTGACTTCCACACAGCGCGCAGTGCGCGTGCGTCCATGACGACAGTTCAGGCCGCTGCTGCAGGACCTCGGCGCAGCGGGAGAGAAACGGCCGCATCGACAGCGTCAGCACCTGGTCGATCACGTCGCTGCCGTCCAACTCTGCAAATGAATTAGATGGTGCTATTCCAACAGCAGCGACCTGCTGCTCGAATGCGCTGCGGAACCAGTGTCTCGCGACCGCCAGCAACTGCATGTCACGTCCGAGCGCCTGGACCTTCTGATAGTCGTGCTCTTCAAGGGCGCCATAACGACGGAGCACGTCCGCCGTCTGTCGCACCATCAGACGCAGGTCGCTGAGATTGAGCGGGATGTCCTCGAAGCGCAGGATCGGCGTGGCAGCCGCCTGGTGACGCTGGATTGACTCGCTGGTGATCTCGAGCAACGGCAGCGGAACCCGGACCTGAACGCGTCGGTGAAATTCAAGGAGCTCGAGATGGAGGTCAACGGCAGATTGGAGTTGCGGCTGCTGCGACCGGATCGCGCGCAGTTCCGCGGCTTCCCTGGATTCGGGCCGGGTACCCCGCGCTGCGCGCGCCGGTGAATCTGACACCGTGAGATCATATCAAGAGTGCGGATCTTAATGGTGGCGTCCGAAGTGCACCCTTTTGCCAAGACTGGGGGGCTTGCGGACGTCGTCGGGGCGCTGCCGCGCGCGCTCGCCAAGCTCGGGCACGACGTCGATGTCGTGATGCCGAAATATCGTGGTATCACGGCCGGGACCCCCATTGGACAGGTCACGGTGGCCCTCGGCGGGCAGGTCGATGTTGCCGACCTCTGGGCCGTGGTGGACGGAAATGTACGCACGGTCTTCGTGTCACACGCGCCGTACTTCGATCGGGACTATTTGTACGGCGCCGCATCGCGCGATTATCCCGATAATCCTGAGCGCTTCGCATTCCTGAGTCAGGCCGCAGTCACGTGGGCGTCTTCAACCGGTCTCCGGTACGACATTGTTCACGGTCACGACTGGCAGGCGGGGCTGCTGCCGCTCATGGTCCAACGGACGGCTCCCGCGTGGCGCGGGTCAGATCGGCCGGCAACGGTGTTTACAATCCACAATCTTGCGTATCAAGGCGTATTCGACGCGAGTTGGCTGCCTCGCCTTGGGCTCGGGTGGGATTTGATGCGCGTTGACGCGCTGGAGTACTGGACCCGGATCAGTTTCCTCAAAGGCGGGATCATGTTCGCCGGCGTGATCACGACTGTCAGTCCCCGATACGCTGAAGAAATCCAGACGCCAGAGCTCGGCTTCGGGTTCGATGGCATTCTGCGTTCCAGGGCTTCCGATCTGGTCGGCATTCTGAACGGAATCGATTACGATCAGTGGGATCCTGAGCGCGATTTGAATCTTCCCGTGCCCTTCAGTGCGTCAAAGATGGCAGGGAAGGCGGCGGCCAAGCGAAGGGTTCTCGAAGCGTTTGGATTACCCAGGACACTGGAAACGCGTCGGCGTCCGCTGGTAGCGATGATTTCGAGGTTGGTTGACCAGAAGGGATTCGACCTGCTGGGCCAGCTGTCGGAGGCGTTGCCAGCGTTGGGAGCCTCGTTTGTCTTGTTGGGCTCGGGTGAGCAACAGTTCGAGACGCAGTGGCGGGAGTTGGCGATTCGACACCCGAATCGAATCGGCGTGCGAATCGGGTTCGATGATGCGTTGGCGCATCTGATGGAAGGCGGGGCTGATGTGTTCCTGATGCCGTCGCGGTTCGAGCCGTGCGGACTCAATCAGATGTACAGCCTCCGCTACGGGACGGTGCCCGTCGTACATGCGACGGGCGGGCTTTTCGATACCGTCCACAACGTGGACGACAATTCGGGCAGGGGCACAGGGTTCACATTCAGCGAGTACTCGCCGGTCGCACTGCTTGGCGCGCTGGGACGCGCGCTCCAGATGTTCGAGAATCGACCGGCGTGGCGGCGGATTCAGAAAGCCGGGATGCGTGAAGATTTCTCCTGGGACGCGTCGGCTCGAGAGTACGTCAAGGTATACGAGCGAGTGGCAGCGGTAAACCGCGCCGAAGAGCAGAGTGGGCAGAGTGGGTTGTAATACGAGGTCTGGAGAAGAGAGCCGATGGCATCCGAAAAAGTGAAGACGTTCACTGACAACAATTTCGACGATGAGACCAGCAAGGGCGTGGTACTGGTGGACTTCTGGGCGGAATGGTGCGGTCCCTGCCGGCGGCTGGCGCCGACGGTTGATGCACTGGCGTCGGAGTTCGACGGGCGTGCGACCGTTGCGAAGCTGAACGTCGACGAGAACCCGAATGTGCCCGGACGATATGCCGTGCGCGGTATTCCCACGCTGTTGCTCTTCAAGGAAGGACAGCTGGCAGAGACCATTGTCGGCTTGCGTGCGAAGGAAGACATCGCGCAGATGATCGAACGCCATCTGGGAGCCTGATGTGGCAGATCGGAGAGTCACCATCATCGGCTCAGGCCCCGCCGGCCTGACTGCCGCCCTGTACACCGCTCGCGCGAACCTTCGGCCGCTGCTGATCGAAGGACTCGAGGCAGGTGGTCAGCTGATGCTCACGACCATGGTGGAGAACTGGCCCGGATTCCGCGACGGCATCATGGGCCCCGATCTGATGACGGAGATGCGGGCCCAGGCGGAACGCTTCGGCGCCGAAGTGACACAGGGGAACGTCACCAAGGTTGACCTGCAGAAGCGGCCATTCACCGTGACGCTCGCAGGCGGCAAGTCGATCACGACCGACGCCCTCATCATCGCGACTGGCGCCTCGGCTCGATGGCTCGAGATCGGATCGGACCGAAAGCTCTCAGGGCACGGGGTGTCCACGTGCGCGACCTGCGATGGGTACTTCTTCCGCGGCCGTCCGATTGCCGTCATCGGGGGTGGTGACTCAGCGATGGAAGAAGCGATCTACCTGACGCGCTTTGCGTCGAAGGTCACCGTGGTGCACCGGCGCGACACGCTGCGCGCGTCGAAGATCATGCAGGACAAAGCCTTCGCCAATCCGAAGATCGAATTCATCTGGGATTCGGAAGTAGCGGACGTTCTCGACGGGGGCAAAGGTGAAGTGACCGGCATCGTGGTGCGCAATCTGAAGACGGGCCACCAGACGATGATGCCGCTCGACGGCGTCTTCATCGCCATCGGGCACACGCCGAACACCTCGCTGTTCGAGGGACAAATCGAGCTCGATCCCAACGGATACATCCACACGCACGCCGGTTCGAAGACCAGCGTGCCCGGTGTGTTCGCCGCCGGGGATGTGCAGGATCATATCTATCGTCAGGCGATCACCGCAGCCGGCTCTGGTTGCATGGCCGCGATAGACGCTGAACGCTACGTCGAGGGACTCTCGGATCATCACCCCGGTGAAGCGGCCCTGCAGACGACGAGTTGATATCGCACCTGGTGTTTCTGATCGATAGCGCATACGACCACGCGTCGTGGCATGGGCCGAATCTGCGTGGATCGATCCGCGGGGTGACGCCGCAACAAGCCGCGTGGCGGCCTGGCGCCGATCGCCACAACATCTGGGAGCTCGTCGTGCACGCCGCGTACTGGAAGTACGTGGCGTGGCGACGCCTGACGCACGCAAAGCGCGGATCATTCCCGCGCGAAGGCTCGAACTGGGTGGCGCCGCCGCAGCAGGTGACGGAGAAAGCCTGGAAGAGCGACATCGAGTTGCTGGCAGATACGCATCGAACCCTGCGCGAAGCGGTGACTTCGCTTCGGCCGGGTGATCTCGCCAGCAAGCCTGCAGGCAGTAAGGTGAGTACGCTTGCGCTCGTGACCGGGATCGCTGCCCACGATCTCTATCACGCGGGACAGATTCAGTTGATTAAGAGACTGATGCCCGGAGCCTGAATTGTTGATGAGATGATTGTTGATTATTTATTCGTTGTTGATTGTTGATTCGATCGGTTGCTGAATCGGCCGGCAATCAATAACCGAGAATCTTCGATCATCAACCAATCGACAATCAAAGATCGTCAAACAAGAATTCAGCGTGTCTCAGTCAATCCAGCCCCCGCCGATCACGATGTCGCCGTCATAGAAGACGGCGGCCTGACCTGGAGTCACGGCCGGCTGCGGCTCGTCGAACTCGAACTCAGCACGTCGCTCGTCGATCGCGCGTACGCGACCGGCCGCCGGGCAATGGCGATGGCGAATCTGCACCGAGGCCCGCATCCAGTCCGCAGGGCCGTCATGCGCGATCCAATTGACGGCTGAAACCGTGAAGTGCGCGCGATCGAGCGCTGACCGCGGGCCCACGGTGACGTCGCCGGAGTCGGCGTCAATCTTCAACACGTACAGTGGAACCTGGGCGGCAACTCCCAGCCCCTTCCGCTGACCCACCGTGAAGCGATGAACGCCCGCGTGTGTGGCGAGCCGCTCTCCCTGCTGGTTCACCACCGCACCCGTTCGCAGCGCGCTGCTTCGCGACTCGACGAAGCTGGCGTAGTCCCCATCGGGGACAAAGCAGATCTCCTGGCTGTCTGCCTTGCCGGCGACGGTCAGTTTCAGTCGACGGGCCTCGGCGCGTACCGCGGACTTTGTGAGCGCCCCGACGGGAAACAGGGCACGTGCGAGCTGCTCCTGCGTCAGCGAGAACAGGAAGTACGACTGATCCTTGTCGGCATCCACACTTCGCTTGAGCAGGAATCGGCCTCCAGGCGTCGGCTCGACTCGAGCGTAGTGTCCGGTCGCGAGATTGTCTGCACCGAGTCCTCGCGCGCGATCCAGCAGCGTCGCGAACTTCAGGTCGCTGTTGCAGTGCGAGCACGGGATTGGAGTCCGGCCGGACGTGTACTCGCTGACGAAGTCCGCGATGACCGTGTCGCTGAACTGTCGCTCGAAGTTGACGATGTAATGGGGGAACCCTTGCGCGGCCGCCACGCGACGCGCATCGTGCAGATCGTCGAGCGTGCAACAACTGCCGAAGGCGCGTGTACCGCTCTGGTCATAGAGCTGCATCGACAGACCAATGACGTCATGGCCCTGCTCGGCGAGCAGGGCCGCGGCAACTGACGAGTCGACGCCGCCCGACATGGCTACGACAATTCGCACGTGTCTGGTTTGCGCGCTTCAGGCGCGAACGGGGGCGCGTGTAAGAGTGCGCAGTTTTTCAACGATACCAGGCAGCACCCCGACCACGCGTTCGACATCCTCTCCCGTGTTCGCCGCGCCAAGACTGAATCGAATGGAGTTCTGCGTTCGATGCGTCGGCAGTCCCATCGCCTTGAGCACGTGCGACGGCTCGAGTGTGCCCGAGGAACACGCCGACCCCGTCGACACCGCAATTCCTTCCAGGTCGAGTGCGATCAGGAGCGACTCCGCCTCGATGCGATCGAAGCTGATGTTCGTCGTGTTGGCGACACGCGGTTCAGCCGAACCGTTTCGTGCCGTGCCCGATACGCGACTGAGGATCTCTGATTCAAGCGCGTCACGAAGCGTACGAAGCCTCGCCTGTTCCTCTCCCATTTTCGCGAGCGCCTCGCGCGCCGCGACACCCATCCCGGCGATGCCGGCCACGTTCTCGGTCCCTGACCGTCGTCCTCGTTCCTGTTTGCCCCCGGTCAAAGCCGACTGCAGCCTGACGCCGCGACGAATCCACATCGCCCCGACGCCCTTCGGTCCATAAAACTTGTGGGCTGAAATCGTGAGCAGATCGATGCCGAGGGCCTTGGCGTCGATGGCAATCTTGCCCGCGGTCTGCACGGCATCCGTATGGAAAATGGCGCGTCGCTCCCGCGCGATGGCGGCGAGCTCCGCGATCGGCTGAATCGTTCCGATTTCGTTGTTGGCGTGCATGATCGACACGAGCGCGGTGTCATCCGCCATGGCATCCCGCAGGGCGTCGGGCGACACGATACCGGTTTCGTCGACGGGTAACATCGTCGTCCGCCAACCCCGTCGGCCCAACGCCTTCACCGTGTTCAGGACCGCCTCGTGTTCGATAGCACTCGTTACGACGTGGCGGCGTCCGGTCGGTTCAAGAGCCTCAGCAATCCCCCTTATAGCGATGTTGTCGCCTTCCGTCCCGCTGCCCGTGAATACGATCTCGGAGGGATCGCCGCCGAGAAGGTTGGCAACCAGGGTTCGAGCGTCGTCGAGGAGCGCCTTGGCGCGCTGCCCGAAATGGTGAACGCTCGACGGATTGCCAAATTCCTCGCGCAATACGGCCGACATGCGGTCGACAACCGCAGGCGACGGGGGGGTCGTGGCGTTATGGTCGAGGTAAATACGGGGCATGTTCAGGCCAAAAGTGGCAATCCGCCCTGCGGATGCTCGCGGATCACTACCAATGTACCACCATGCCACTGAAACCATGGGGCGGCAATAGTCGCGCTCGATCGGCAGCCCGACCGGGAATCCGTTGAGAAAAAAAGGCCGAATGGCCCCTCTCACCACGTAACTCTCACTGGTGAAACGACTAGACAGATTTTTCTAGCGGCCGATATACTCAGTGGGCTCCCGCCCAGGAAGCCCGTGTTTTACGTCCGTGGCGAACCATCCCGACGAGGTGTGTCGAGGTGTGTTACGTGACCGGCCCAGCCTTTGTCAGCGGCGGGCCAACGCCCAGGATGAGCCCAGCGAGGCGGAGGAACGAGATGTGGAAGCGTGATGAAGCGGTGAGACCGACGAGCGGCCAACCGGCGACGCCGGCAGCAGCCGCATCCACTCAGCCGGTACCTACACCGGCGGCGGTGCAGCCGGATGTCCGGCGGATCGAGAGGGACATTGTGAATATTGGCAAGTCGGTTGTCATCAAAGGCGAGTTGAACGGCAGCGAAGACCTGACCATCGAAGGACACGTCGAGGGGCGCATCGAGCTCAAGGACCACGTGCTGACGATTGGTCCAAACGGTAAAATAAAGGCGCAGGTTTTTGCGAAGGCCGTCATCGTGCTGGGCGAAGTGAACGGCAATGTAACCGCTTCGGAGAAGGTCGACATCCGGGATGGTGGGTCGGTGGATGGCGACATTATTTCCCCGCGCGTCGCGATTGCCGAGGGTGCGCATTTCCGTGGCAGTGTCGACATGCAGCGCAAAGGAGTGCAGCCGGGTCAGCAGAAGGCTGCCTCGAGCTCACAAGCTGAGAAGGCCCAGGCCTCGGTGGCGGCTTCGGCTCAGCCTCAAGCGGCCGCGCACTGACGCGCTCCGAGTTTGAGATCTTTGGATTAGCCCACGCCTCCAGCGATCTCAACTCACCCAGTTCGGTGGCGCTCTCAGATTTGTTCTCCCGTCGTCGCAAGGAACACGCTGAGTCGGAGGTCGGTGCGTCGGATGCACCGGTGCACCCGACCAAGGTACTTGCGCGTTTCATTGCCGGCTTGAGCTCCCGCCCGCAGCCGGTACTCCTCGATCTCGGTCCGGTGGTCGGTACCAACGTCAGTTTTTTCGGCGAGCAGCTTGGTTGCAAGATCATCGTCGAGGATCTGTCGAAGGATATCGATCGTCATGTGCGGGACGGTTTGCTCGATCAGCTGCCCGCATTCTTGATGAAACGGTTTCCGCAGGAATCCGGCAGCATCGACGGCATCCTCTGCTGGGATGTGTTCGACTACCTCGAGAAAAAGTCCGCGAAGCCGCTTGCCGAACAGCTCATTCGGATGCTTCGGCCCGACGGTGTGCTCCTCGCGTTTTTCGGGACGGCACAGCCGCAACAGGGAAGTCGTCCCGAGTACACTCGCCACGTGGTCGTGGACAAAACCAGCCTTCAGCACCGTCCGTATCCCGCGGCGCAGCCCAAGCAGCGGCCGCTGCCGAATCGTGATATTCAGCTGTTGTTCGAGCCGCTCAGGATCGTGGAGCAGTTCCTGCTGAAGACGAACCTTCGCGAAGTCCTGTTCCGAAAAGCTCCCGCCACGCCAGGCGCCCCACCTGTGGCACCATCGACCTGATGCTCAGTTTCGATCTGACCGAGGAGCAGCGCCTGCTCGAGCAATCGGTCCGCGAATGGGCGACGCGGGAAGTGGCCCCTCGAATCCGGGAACTCGATCGCGCGCATAAGTTCGACCGTGGAATCCTGCCGCAGATGGCAGAGCTGGGGTTACTTGGCGTGTCGGTTCCAACCGAGTACGGCGGAGCCGGCATGGACTACATCTGCCTCGGACTGGCAAGCGAGGAACTCGAGTACGTCGATACGTCGCTGCGGGTGATCCTCTCGGTCCATGTCGGGCTGAATTGTCTGACACTGCTGGCGTGGGGAACCGAGGACCAGAAAAAGCGCTATCTCTTTCCTCAGGCACAGGGACAGAAGATCGCGACCTACGGTCTGACGGAGCCGTCGGCGGGCAGCGACGCTCGGGGCATCCAGACGATTGCGCTCAAGAAAGGCGATCGTTACGAGCTCACGGGCGAGAAGATGTGGATCTCGCTCGCCGATGTTGCCGACAACTTTCTCGTCTTCGCGTGGTCGGATCTCGAGAAGAAGAAGCAGCGCGATCCCTCCGGCATGAGCGCCTTCATCGTTGAGCGGTCGTTCAAAGGATTTTCCAGCGGAACCCTGACCGAGAAGTGGGGGATCCTCGCCGGGAACACCGGCCACTTCAAGATGGACAGCGTAGAGGTTCCTGTCGAGAACCTGGTCGGTCAAGAGGGCGAAGGGTTCAAGATCGCGATGTTCGCCCTCGATCAGGGACGCTACACCGTTGCAGCGGGTGCCACCGGGCTCATTCGCGCCTGTCGCGACGCGAGCGTAAACTACGCAAGGCAGCGAAAGACGTTTGGTGTGGAGATCGGTTCGCATCAACTCGTCAAAGAGCTGATTGCACAGATGGAATCGGACTACCAGGCCTCACGCCTGCTCTGGCAACGAGCCGGCTGGCTGAAGAACGAGGGACGGCGCAACACCCGGGAGACCGGGCTGGCAAAGTGGTTCTCCACGGTCGCATCGGAGCGCGCCGCCGGTGACGCCGTACAGATCCATGGCGCCAACGGCTACTCCGACGAGTATCCGGTGGGACGCTTCTATCGCAATTGCAAGGGCGCGGTCATTTACGAAGGCACGCGCGAAATCCACAAGATCATGCAGGCCGACTACCTGCTCGGCTATCGAATGGACAGACCGACGCGCTGCGAGCTGCCAGCGTGGGAGATACGATGACCACGACGACCTCGAAATCTGCATCCGTGGATTCCTCAGCACTCTCGGACTCGGACCTGTCGCTCGACTTTCTCCGTGTCGTCGAACAGGCCGCGATCGCGTGTGCCCACACGATGGGTCAAGGGGACCGGCACAAGTCGGATCAGGTCGCCGTGGAAGCCATGCGGCGGGAAATGGACTCGGTTCCGATCGACGGTACGATCGTTATTGGTGAGGGCGAGCGCGACGAGGCGCCGATGCTCTACATCGGCGAAAAGGTCGGGATGGCTCATGGCTCGGCCGGCCCGTATCCTCCGGTCGACATCGCCGTCGATCCACTTGAAGGCACGAACCTGTGCGCCACCGGAGCACCAAATGCGCTCGCCGTCCTGGCGGCCTCCGAAAGTGGTGGCCTGCTCCATGCGCCAGACATTTACATGGAGAAACTTGTCGTCGGCCCGAGCGCTCGCGACGTGGTCGACCTCGACGCGCCGGTTCGCTTCAATCTTCGCGCGATCGCCCAGGCAAACAGCCGCAGGGTCGAAGATCTCGTCGTCATCGTGCTCGATCGGCCCCGGCACGCGAAGCTGGTCGACGAGATTCGCGCCACTGGCGCTCGCATTCGCTTGATCGGAGACGGCGACCTGTCAGCAGGTATTGCCGCCGCCGTCGTCGGCAGTGGAGTACACGCGGTGATGGGTACCGGTGGTGCGCCCGAGGGTGTGCTCACCGCTGCTGCCATGCGATGCCTCGGGGGCGAGATCTACGCCCGGCTGGTCGTCAACAGCCCGGAACACGAGCAGCGCTGCCACGCGATGGGAATCACCGACGTCTCGAGGACTTATCGATCCAAGGATCTGGCGTCGGGCGAGAACATCGTCTTTGCGGCGACCGGAGTAACCGACGGCACCCTGATGAAGGGAGTTCGCTTCTTTGGCGATGGCATTCGCACCACGTCACTCGTGATGCAGACCCAGCCGCATCGGATACGCTTCATAGACAGCATTCACGTCCACGCCAAAGGACCCACCGCGAAGATCCGGTTCTGACGATTCCCTCGACCGAGTAGTCGCTGCGGTGGATGAGTCGCGTAACTACTCGTCGAGCTTTGGCTTGTGTTTACGGCGACGCCAGGGACGTTTGGTCTTGTCTTCATGAACGCCGCCGGTCTGTCGCGGAAGCGGTACGCGCGGTCGCGACCGTGGTTTGGCAGCTGTGCGTCTGGGGCGTCCCATGACTGTTACGATACTAGGCGAGGGCTCGCTTGGATATCCGGGCGAAGCGCTCGAGTGGTGCAGCACTTTCTGGCGCGCTTCGCGCGCCCGCCCCTGTATGCAGTCGGAACAACGAGCACAGGATTCTGCCGGTCGTCCTTAGTCGTCGCGAGAGCCCCAATGCCCTATCCAAGTGCCGTCGAGCGTGCCGCGCTGGTAGGTCTCGTCACAAGTGGGTTGCGTCGTGTCGACGCGGACGCGTCGCTCGACGAGCTGGCGGGTCTGGCCGAAGCTGCCGGCGCCGC
Organism: Acidobacteriota bacterium; assembly: GCA_046732795.1. Classification (GTDB taxonomy): domain Bacteria; phylum Acidobacteriota; class Vicinamibacteria; order Vicinamibacterales; family UBA2999; genus Gp6-AA40. The sequence goes on along the minus strand of JBKPNV010000149.1, from coordinate 4,942 downwards.
GGTGGTTCTTCGGATGCTGCAGGAGCGCCCCAAACCTGATCCGGCAACCTTCATTGGCGCCGGAAAAGTTGCCAGGCTGTCGGCAGCGTGCGCGGAAGCGGATATCGAGCTCGTCATCTTCGACAACGAGCTGACACCCGCTCAGCTCGGTCAGCTGGAGAACAAACTCGAGCGCAAGGTGCTCGATCGGACGCAGTTGATTCTCGACATCTTTGCCCGTCGAGCGCGCACGCGCGAGGGCAAGTGGCAAGTCGAGCTCGCGCAACTGAAGTATCTGCTTCCTCGTCTCGCCGGCAGCGGAACGGCGTTGTCCCGCCTCGGCGGCGGCATTGGCACTCGCGGTCCTGGCGAAACCAAACTCGAGACAGACCGCCGCCGGATTCGGGTCCGCATCCAATCGATCCAGCGCGAGATCGATCAGGTGCGCGCGCGGCGCTCGCAGCTTCGCGAACGACGGCAGAAACGGTCGGTTCCGACCGTGGCGCTCGTCGGCTACACCAATGCCGGCAAGACGACGTTGTTCAACCGGATGACGAACGAAGACGCCGTCGCCTCCGACGCGTTGTTCGTCACACTCGATCCGCTCGTGCGCCAGGTCAGGCTTCGCGATCAGCGGGAACTCCTCGTCTCGGACACGGTCGGCTTCATCGATCGACTCCCGCACGCGCTGGTTGCGGCGTTTCGCGCGACGCTGGAGGAGGTTGCCGAAGCCGATCTGGCGCTCCACGTCATCGATGCGGCGAGCCCGGAACGCGAGCGCCACATGACCGCGGTCCGTCGTGTGCTCGAGGAGGTTGGCGCCGCCTCCGTCCCCGTCATCGACGTGTACAACAAGATCGACATGATCAGCCAGGACGAGCGCCGGCGGTTACAGGCGGCTGATCCGGGAGCTGCTCTGGTGTCTGCTCGTACTGGTGACGGACTCGACGAGTTGCTGCAGATGGTGGCGGCACGTGTGGCGCTCGATACCCGTCGCATCACGATTACCTTCGACAGCGGCAAGGCGTTTGACCGTGAGCAGGTGTCTCGCCTCTATCGGATGGCCAGAGTCATCAGTCACGTCGCGACCAATGGGCGTATCGTCATCGAGGCAGACGTGCCGAGACGATTTATCGAGCGTCTCACTTCCGCTGACAGCCATGAGGATGTGGCCGATGTCGGGCAGTAAAGCTCCGTCTCAAACCGCCGGGCGTTACTCGAGAGGATGCGGATTCCGCTTCACTGCCGACAGCAGTGGCCTGGCCCCACGACGCGGCGCTCGACATCTCCAAAGGCAGGGGAGAAACATGCTTCATTCGTCGCGATGCCAGCCTCTCGGGATGTCTGGGCAGCAGCGTCTGTGCTGCCGCCGTGTCGTGCCTCGCCTGGGTGCGGTCGTTCTCGTCCTGGCGTTTGCCGGCGCGTGCGCGACGCGAGTGCCCCCTCCGACGCCGACGACGCTGGCGCATCCGGAGTTCCTCTATCCCCAGATCCCGCCGGCGCTCGCCACGGCGCCGGGGGCATCTCGCGTCGACGTTGGCTGGCGCTACCTGCAGGCTGACGATCTCAAGGATGCCGATCTCGAGTTCGGCGTGGCGCTGAAGCTCGGGCCACGGCTGTATCCCGCGCGGACAGGGCAGGGCTACGTGGCGATGGCGATGCGCGACTACCCGCGCGCACTCACTGCTTTCGATGCGGCGCTCGAACTCGAAGCGAAGTATGTGCCTGCGCTGGTCGGCCGCGGGCAGGCGCTTCTCGCCACCGATCGGACGGATTCGGCGCTGGAGGCGTTCGAGAAGGCTCTCGCCCTCGACCCCTCGCTGACCGATTTGAGCCGCCGTGTCGAAGTGCTGCGTTTCCGGAACGTGCAGGACGTCATCGATGCGGCTCAGACCGCGGCGAAGGGCGGACGCATGGACGAGGCGCGACGCGCCTATGAGCGCGCGATCACGCTGTCGCCCGAAAGCTCGTTTCTTTATCGCGAGTTGGGGCAGGTCGAACGACGTGCCGGAAATTCCGAACGCGCCCTGCAGCATCTGAGGCGTGCGGTCGAACTCGATGCGAACGATGCGACTGCCCTGGTCGAGACTGGTGAGATCCTCGAGGCGAGCGGCGATGCCACTGGTGCTGAGGAGGCGTACCGGAAGGCGACTGCCATCGATCCCAGCCTGAACCTGTCCGGGCGCATCGCCGCGACGGCGCAGCGAGCGCGCGAAGCGCGGCTGCCGGCCGAATTCCGTGCGGCGTTGACGGCGCCGCAGATCACGCGCGGCGATTTGGCAGCGTTGATCGGGGTGCGGTTGGAGACGCTGATCCGCCAGGCGCCGACGCGGCAGGTGGTCGTGACCGATACACAGAGCCACTGGGCCGCCACCTGGATCACCGAAACGGCCAGTGCCGGCATCATCGAGCCGTTCGAGAACCACACGTTCCAACCGAGCGAGCTCGTTCGCCGCGGCGATCTCGCGACGGTGGTCAGTCGACTGGTCGCGCTGATTGCGGCATCGAATCCGTCCGTGCGAGCGCGTCTCAGCCAGCGCCCGACGATTGCTGACGTGCCACCACGCCACCTGCAGTACGACGCCGTCGTCTCAGCGGTGGCGGTCGGGGCGATGCCGCTCGTCGATGGCGATCGGTTTCAGGTCGCGCGGCAGGTCTCGGGCCAGGAGGCCGTCGAAGTGATCGATCGCGTGCGGGTGCTGGCGGCGACGACGCTCGGCGCGTCGCGTCAGTGAAGAATCTGACGCTGGCCAACCAGCTGACGATTCTGCGGATTGCCCTGATTCCCGCCTTCGTCTTGCTCGTCGTGTATGGATACCTGGGCGCCGCCCTTCTCGTCTTTTCGATCGCCGGGTTAACCGACGCACTGGATGGTCTCATCGCTCGACGTGCCGGCCAGCGGACGAGTCTGGGGGCGTGGCTCGATCCGATGGCCGACAAGTTGTTGCTGGTGACCACATTCGTCGTGCTGACACTTCCCGGCATCCCGCTCGTGAATCATCTGCCGCTCTGGCTGACCGTCTCCGTCATCAGCCGCGACGTTGTGATTGTCGGCGTCGTTGCCATCATCAACCTGGCTGTCGGCCCGCGAACGTTCCGTCCGTCATTGTTCGGCAAGGCAACCACTGCGGCGTTCATCGTAACCAGCGTGGTTGTCATGTTCTTCAACTATCGCGGCGAAACGTCCATCCTCATCGATATCGGCATCTGGTTGTCGCTGGCGTTGACGCTGGTGTCGAGCGCCGACTATTTCTTCAAGCTGCGGCGACTCATTACGGAGGCAGCGGAGTAGCCTCCACGCTACACGCATTTATTCATCGTCGTTCGTCGTCGCAATACCGGCCGCGAACCACGCGCCGCCCTGATTGCGAATCAGCAGGACCGGGCTGGGGCACTCAGTGGGCACGGTCGTCAGCACGTCATCGATGCGAAAGTCGCCGTTTGGATCGAGGGGCACCACGCTGGCGGTGCTGTGCTCGTCGAACGGAGCTGCCGCTTCGCATATCAAGGTCGCGAGCACGCTGAGGTTGCCGTTCTGCCCAATCCGATTGCCGCTGGCGAGCAGCAGGCCGCGACCTCTGACCTTGATACGACCGTCAGTTGTCACCAGCGCCTTGAGCGATGCGATCCTCCAGGGACCGCCGGCCGGTGCGACACCTCTCACGAAATTTCGAGCGACATTCTGAAACGTGCCGTCCGTGTTCGTGGGCGCCGCTCCGTTGGACACCGGGTCGACGCCAATGCCGCCGTCGAAGGCGACGAGGATGTCCCGGTCGTGTGCGCTCACACGACCGCCCATGGAAAGAACGAGTAACACGACTGCTGTGTGCTTCATCATTGCTTCACTTCTCTCTTTGTTGATTCACGCGCCGCGAAGTGACGCGAGAGTTAATGGATGAGGTTGCCAGGTCGTTCGGTCGTAATCGCGAGGACCGGTGAGGTCACGACGTGGTCGTCGACGGTGCGCAGCTCCATCAGGAGTCCGACGGCGATACGCCCAACCATCAGCGACTTGCCATCGATGGTGGCGCCTTCAAGATGGGCCGACGTTGGATTGCGAAAGAAGCTACCTCCCTGCACATACACGTTGGCCCCCTCTGTGACGACGACTCGATACAGCGAGTTCATTGTCCAGACGAGCACGGTCGTCAACGGCGGCAGATCCGGCACATTCACACTGTCAACAGGGTTCATGACATTGACCTCACCCGTGCTAACTCGGTTGCTGCGCCGAATATTCCAAGAGGGTGGAAGGCCTGTGATTGACAGGTGCCGGGCGTCGCGTCACGCCCGTGTCTTTACGAAGGCCACGACGAAGAGAATTCCGAGGAGCAGGTCAGGCCAGGCAGGTTGTGCGTCGATCGCCGGAATGCGCCCGCTGCTGTAGAACACGATGAGCAGGGAGACGTAGCCCAGCTTCTCGATGATCGCGGGGATCATCAGCCAGCGAAATCGCAGCGGATTGGACCCGATGATCAGAAACGCGATCTGCCACGCCATCGCCACGGAGAGAAAGCCGTAAAAGAACTGTGGATACTCGGTTGGCGGCGGGTAGCGACGCCCGGTCACGTCGACCAGCCAGAAGAGCGGCGCCAACACCACGATGCCCCAGATGCCGGCGCCGGTGAAAACGTACTTCGCAAGTGACATGGAGCCTCCGAGGCCGCGCACTGCCGTTGCCGCAGTGATCACAACGCGATCGCACATGGTTATCGCTGCGGCGCAAGTCTCATCGACCGTCGATCTTACCGCCACCGTACGGGTGGTGTGCGGGGGCTGTATGTGGCGCAAACGTCGGCGACACATCACAGTGCTGACATGGCGGTTGTTGGATGGAGGCGTCAGTGACACGCGAGGGATTCGAGGAGATCGTTCTGCCACATCTCGATGCCGGTTATCGCCTGGCGCGATGGCTCGTACGCAACGAGCACGACGCGCGCGACGTCGTCCAGGAGGCATCTCT
>JBKPNV010000148.1:0-10282 GCA_046732795.1 Acidobacteriota bacterium | reverse complement strand
CCCAGAACGTCGCGGTACACATGCGTCGTTCGATCCATGTCGTTGACGGCAATCGACAGCCGCAGGTCGACGATGTTGCCGGTCGTGGTCGGGTCGGCGTCAGGACGAGCGGCGGGCTGCCTGATTTCGATGAAGCGATTGTCGATATCTCGCATCAAAAACGCCCGTGTGCCGTCAGCGAGCGTCACCGGCTTCTCGGCTGGCGTCACGATCGACGCCTTCGCCGCCTTGATGCGAGCGAGTGCGGCGTCAATGTCACGTACAACGAACACGATGGTCGCAGCGCCGGGATCCTGCACGCGCAATGGAATCGTGCGGTGCTCGACGTGCTGAATCTCGATCATCTCGATGCTCAGTCTGGTGCCAGCCATCCGCGCGGACTGGTGCCGCTCTCTCGCCCCTGGGATGTCGAACATCGCAAACAGCTGTGGATGGCCCTGTTGTACGGCCGTTCGCCGGACTCGGGGAGCGGCGGGAGGTCCATGTCGAACACGTCATGGTAAAAGGCCAGCGATCGGTCCATGTTCTCGACAAACGATGTGAACGTCCCGGTGCCGATGATGGCGCCGACCTGACCACTTGCCCGCGCCGCGCCGCACAGGAATAGGCCACACAGGGCAGTTCCCATCACGCCGAATCTCACGAAACGAAGCATGTCCCCTCCATCTATGCCTTGGGCGTCACATTACTGTCACCAATCAGGTGACGCCACTCTCCATGGCCTGCCGTCGGGAGCATTGTAAGCACTTGGTCGTAGACAGTTCGAACGGGTGATCACGATATTTCGTGGCCACCACAATTCCGGTGGCGCACGCTCTGGCCGGATCCCGTGCAAAAGCGGGCAGATAACCAGTGACGGCGACGGCGCGTCCTCCCCTGGCTGTGGGACTCGAAGTTGCACCACCGCAGTGCAGGAGTGCCGCGCCGATGGCGAGCGCCGCACCCAAAAACCCATGCCAGCGTCAGAATTTCGAGAGGACTCGAATGCGAGTGATTACTGCTCGGTCATCGTCAGCGGTCGATACGTCTCAGACCAGGGTGTTTGTAAGCAACTCTGTCCACGCGCGCCGTTCCTCACATGATTCCCAGGTGTCCACGAACCATGCCCGCGACGGCGAGAGCCGGTTCGGACAGATTCCGGGCGCGGGCAGGGAGACCGCGCGGACTCTCCCGACCAAGGACTCGTTTCGGGTGCTCCAGCTCGCGGCTGAATCGCTTCCGCACGGCATGCTCGTCGTGAATCCCGACGGCGCAATCGTGTTGATGAACCAGCAGATCGAACGTCAGTTCGGTTACTGCCGCAGCGAGTTAATCAGCCAGCCGGTCGACGTCCTGTTGCCCGACTCGTTCCTCGGTGACTATGCCAGGCATAGCCAGAACCTCGATACCCCTCCTGAGGCTCGTACCATGGGCGGCGACCAGACGTTGTGCGGACGTCGCCAGGATGGAAGCGAGTTCCCGGTCGAGATCACGCTGAACAGCATGCATATCGGTGCCGACACTTTCGTGGTCGCGTCGGTTGTCGACGTCACCTCGCGGCGCCAGCTCGAGCAGGCCGCCAACGTGGCCGGCCAGAAGCTGGAGTTCGAGCAGCTCATTGCGGATTGGTCGGTGAAGTTCATCAACCTGCCGCCGGACCAGGTGATCGAGACGATTCGCGATGCGATCCGCCGTGTTGCCGAAACGCTCGATGTGGATGGCGGCACATTTTTCCGGATTCCTGACGGCGAACTTTCGGCCAATCCCATCGCGTGGTGGGGCCGTCGCGGCGTCTCCTCCTCGCCCGTGACGTCACCAAAGGAGCGGTTCCCATGGGTGCGGGAAACGATCCTGGCCGGGAAGGAGCTCTGTTTCTCGACGCCCGACGAGATTCCCAATCCGGTGGACCGTGAGGGCTACGACGCCTGCGGGATTCGGGCTGCCGTCACGGTGCCGATCGCGGTGTGCGGACAGACCGTGGGAGCGCTCGGCTTCATCATGATGCGGAGCGATCGAACCTGGACGCCGGACACGCTTCATACGATGCGTGTGCTCGCGGCCGTGTTCGGCACTGTGCTGGCCCGTTGCGAGAATGACGACAGGCTGCGTCAGTCGATTCTGCAGCTGGAGCACCTGCGTGATCGAGCGCGCGTCGAAAACCTCTATCTCCGACGCGAAGTCCAGGAACGGGTCGACACCGGCGTGATCATCGGCCAGAGCCAGGCGATTCGCAGCGTGCTCGACCAGGCGCGCCAGGTCGCCATGACCGATTCAACGGTCTTGCTGCTGGGAGAAACCGGCACCGGCAAGGAACTGATTGCCACGCACATCCACGAGGTGAGCGCAAGGCGCGGCCGCATCATGGTGCGCGTGAACTGCTCCGCGATCCCGAGCACGTTGATGGAAAGCGAGCTGTTCGGGCGCGAGAAGGGTGCGTTCACCGGGGCGCTCGCGCGTCAGATCGGCCGCTTCGAGTTGGCCGATCACTCGACGATCTTCCTCGACGAGATCGGCGAGCTGCCAGCCGATGTGCAGGTCAAGTTGCTGCGCGTCCTCGAGGAGCGCCAGATCGAGCGGCTCGGCAGCCCGAAGGGTTTGCACGTCGATGTGCGGATCATCGCGGCCACGCATCGGAATCTCGAGAAGCGGATCGGGGAAGGCGCGTTTCGCGAAGACCTGTTCTACCGGCTCAATGTGTTTCCGATCACGGTTCCGCCGCTGCGTGATCGCGTCGAAGACATCCCGCTGCTCGTGTGGCGCTTCGTCGACGAATTCTCCAAGACCTTCGGCAAGCGGATCGAGACGATTTCACGCGAGGACATGGCGGTTCTACAGCGCTATTCGTGGCCGGGGAACATTCGCGAGCTGCGCAACGTCGTTGAGCGCGCGATGATCGTGAGCACGGGAACGCAGCTCGCCCTGCCGCTGCCATCGGTGTCGCGCCCGGCGGAGAAGCGCAGCCTGAAGTTGAACGATGTTGAGAAGGAGCACATCCTGAGTGTGCTGGATAGCGCAGGGTGGCGGATTCGGGGTGCGGCCGGTGCAGCCTCACTGCTCGGGCTGAAGCCGACGACGCTCGAGGCGCGGATGGCCAAGCTCGGGCTCACGCGCCCCAAATCCTCGATGCGGCCGCAGTAGCGGCGGGCTCTTCGAAGGAACATCAACTCCCAATCTCCAACTCCCAACTGCATTCGCAACGTTGGGAGCGGATTTGGGAGTCTCTGATCAGCGCATCAACCACGAAAGCCACGAAGAACACGAAGTCGTAAAGAAAACAAAATCGAGGAACCGCGAAGGCGGCTGATCTTCGTGGCCGCTACCGGATCACAATCGCCGCGCCCACCGACCAGAAGTTTGCCATCACGTTCTCAACCGTTCCCGTAGACCCGGTCAGATCTCCGAGCGCCGCCACATGTTGGGCGCCGAAGAACTGCGTCCCGAAATGCGGCGAGAGGCGCCATTCCCATCCGCCGCCAATTTCCAACGCAAAGGCTTTGGACGTGAACGACTCGGAGCCTGCCGCGCCTCCCACGATCCAATTTCGCACGAACGCCATCCCCGCGCTGGTACGGACGAAGAAGCCGGAGGACCTCCACGGGTGGAACTGCACGGTGCCCATGACATACGTCGTGCGAATCGGATCGCCGGTGGCTGCGGTCACGGGTATCCACATGACTTCCACGCCAGCGTCGGTCCGCGGCGTGAGCGACTTTCCGATGATGCCGAATACACCACCCGAGTGAAGGTACGTATCGGCCGGGCAGTCGGTACAGTCGCCAAGCACTGAGGTCGCCGAGCCACCAGCGACGATCCACGGCCACGCATCGGAAGCTGAGTTGGCCTGCGCGTTTTGAGCGATGGCGTCCGCCGGGAGGAGGAGCAGCAGCGAGCACGTAGCCGAAGCCAGCAGGCGCCGCGTCATCACAACGTCCATGTCAGAAACACCCGATACTGCGGGAAGTGATAGGTGGCTTCACCGGCATCGTTGGCATAGAACGTTCGACGCGTGAAGAACTCTCCCGACCCACCGACGCCGAGCGCCCCTTTCAAGGGCCAGGTGACGTCCACTCGGGCGCGCTGCAGCACGTGATTGGCCCGCACGCCGTCCAGCACGTGAAGGTGGTGGAGCTCCCACGCTGCGGTCACGAACTGCTGATTGTGATGACGGATCCCCACCGTCGCCGCGAGATTTGCGCCGGGCCCGTAGTCGTAAAAGCGCGGTCCGGTCGACACGCCCTGGCCGGCATCGGGAGGCGGTTCCGGTTCCGGCGTAATCCCCTCGAGCGGAATCGAGTCCACCGCACCGAGCACGGTCACGCCGCCTCCCGCAAATGTCAGCATCGAGAAGCGAGAGCCCAGCCGCTTTTCTCCGCTCAATGTTGTTTCAAACGCCTGCGCCCCGAATCGATACGCCGGGTTGCTGTTGAACTGATAGACCTGCAGGATCGAAAACGACATGCGATGAAACGGCGCGCTGAAGAGCCGGCCGCGCACGCGCGCCTCGCTGAATGCGCTGCCACCGCCAAAGCTCAGACGCACCGCGAACGCGTCGTAGGGCGTGTGACTGGATTCGACCCTGGTCACGTCTCCGTAGAGCAGGTCTGTCTCGAAAAACCCGTACGTGTTCGACTCAATCGCATCCGTGTTCGAGCCGCGCCACAAGGTGCCGGCATACGCGACGGCACGGAGGTCTGAGGGCACCATGTCCGGCGGTTTGTCGACCACGCGTCCCGCGTCGCCGGACATGAAGCGCATGAGGCCGCTCATCGGATCCAGAGCCGCCGCCCCGATCTCGTTCCACATACGCGACCGGCCGGTCGCGTGTGTGTTCCTGACGAGCCATGCCGTACGGTGGAACATCTCGCCGAGGGCGATGCCGCCGAGCGTCGTGTTGACGAAATCGTTGAGCGATGCCTGGTTGGTCTCGCCAAAGTACTCCCAGGTTCCGCTGCCGAAAGCCGTCAGCGCCGCCGATTCCCAGAAGTTGAGGCCATTGGCCCTGCCCGTCGTGAAGTAGTTGTTGCCCTGGTAGGGATGGCCGATCTGGTTGACCGCGAAGTCATCGAGGTCCCACTCCCACCCGCGCTTCATATTGGTCCACCAGGTCTCGGGCGTGATTTTCGCGGTGTCTTGCCCGCGTATCAGGTTGGCGAGCTCGTAAATGCCGTTCACGGCGGTGACCCAGAGCAGTGAGGAACCCACCCGGCGAGGAGGGCAACCGTCACACGCACGCTCTGGCGGTGGAGAGGTTGCCGGCAGTTGAATGGAGATCGGCTCTTCCCCTAGCGTGGTCGGCTCATCGATCGATGTCGAAGGTTCCCGGGCGGAGGGTCCGCCTGTGGAATCACGTTCTGTCGACGATTGTGCCAGCGTGTCAGCACTCGCCAGCAAAACGACGAGGGCGCCAAGCGGAAGAAGGCGAGACCAGGTCACGACCATGTGCAGTGCCGTAGCAGAGCGTGTGCCACGAAATATCGAGGGTGGACCTGCTGAATACGTGGCTCATGGCGTGTTGCAGTACTGCGAGATCGGAGACTCTGCTCCGAATGTGCGGAGGTGCTCCATTATCTCGGAGCAATAGCTTGCTCTCGGCTACGCCTTCAGCTGCCAGTGGTCACGTGGAAGGGTGACTTCCTCACCCGCGCTCTCCAAGAACTCACCAAGGCGGGAATGGATCGCGTGCGTCCTCCATCGCGTTCTGGATCCGCGGACGGCTTCAGGCCGTGGCACGCGACATGCTCTCCAGAGGGGTTACGCCGGGTGCCCACGCCAATGCACCACCGCAATCGTGCCGTGATCATTTCATCGCCCGGAAGGAGAGAGTATGAGAAGACTGTTACTGCTGCCGCTGGTGCTGTTCCTGGCCGGCACGAGCAGCGCTTTTGCCCAGGACGTGCGCTACAACTTCGCGAAGGACGCCAATTTCGCGGGGTTCAAGACCTACAAGTGGGTGGCGATCAAGAACGCCCAGCCACTCAGTGATCTCGCCGACAGCCAGATCAAGAGCGCCGTCGACGCTGAACTCGCGAAAAAGGGTCTGATGAAAACCGAGTCGGATAGCGCCGACTTGTTCGTGGGCTATCAGGCTGCCGTCAATACTGAAAAGCAATACACCTCGTTCGATACGGGTTGGGGCTACGGTCCGGGCTGGTATGGGGGCGGCTGGTATGGCGGCGGAGGAATGAGCACGACCACCGGTCAGACGTCGACGATCTATGTCGGGCAGCTGGCGCTTGACATGTACACCCCCGCTACCAAGGCGCTCGTGTTCCGAAGCACGGCGAGCAAGACGCTCGACTCGAAGGCCAAGCCTGAGAAGCAACAGAAGAATCTGGCCAAGGCCGTGACGAAGATGCTGAAGGATTACCCCCCGGGACAGAAGAAGAAGTAGCGTGGCGAGGCTCCGGGCGTCCGGAGTCAACGCCCGGCCTCCGGCTGGCCGGAGTCGCTCCCGACGTGAGGCCTGAAGTCTCGCGATTTCTGATCAAATCCGCGCGATTTCGAGGAGCCGGCTAGCTCGTCGCGCAGGTCCCCGCCGTGCAGCCTGTCCGGGTCCAACTCACAAAGGCAACCCAATGACCGCTGAACACGCGAGGCTGGCCGACACTCAGGCAAAGAAGGCGCAGTGGCGCAGGTGGGGGCCGTATCTCAGCGAACGGCAATGGGGGACCGTGCGCGAGGACTACAGCGAGTCGGGCGACGCCTGGAACTACTTCACCCATGACCACGCCCGGTCGCGCGCCTACCGCTGGGGCGAGGACGGCCTCGGCGGGATTTCCGACGACCAGCAGCGGCTCTGTTTTGCGTTCGCGCTCTGGAACGGCCAGGATGCGATTCTGAAGGAGCGCCTCTTCGGCCTGACCAATACCGAGAGCAATCACGGCGAGGACGTCAAGGAGTACTACTTCTATCTCGATAGCACGCCGACGCACTCGTACATGAAGTATCTGTACAAGTATCCGCAGGCGCCCTTCCCGTATGGCGACCTGGTCGAGACCAGCCGGCGCCGGGGCCGTCACGACTTCGAGTACGAGCTCCTCGACACGGGCGTCTTCGACGAGGACCGCTACTTCGACGTGTTCGTCGAATACGCGAAGGCCTCGCCCGAAGACTTCCTGATTCAGTTCACCGTCCACAATCGCGGGCCCGAAACGGCCGACCTGCACCTGTTGCCGACACTCTGGTTCCGGAACTGGTGGATCGGGACGCGCCGCTCCGGCGAGCGGCCCCGCCTCGCGCAGCAGGACACGACAAACGGCCTCGCCGTCGTCGAGGCCGTCGATGCCGAGCTCGGCCGCCGATATTTCTATTGCGAGGGTGCCGCGCCGCTGCTCTTCACGGAGAACGAAACGAATTGCGAGCGAATCCTGGGCGTCGCCAACGCGCAGCCGTACGTCAAGGATGGCATCAACGATTACATTGTCCATGGCCGCAGCAGCGCCGTGAATCCCGCGCGCGCGGGAACGAAGATGGCCGCACACTATCGTCTCACCGTGCAGCGGGGGCAGTCACAGTCGATCCGGGTTCGGCTGTCGGATCTCGAACCTTCCGCGCTCGGCGTCCACGGCCCGTTCGGATATCGCTTCGAGGAGCTGTTCGCTCAGCGCCGCGCGGAAGCCGACGAATTTTATGCCGCAGTCATTCCCGAATCGCTTCCTGAGGACGCGGCCAGCGTGATGCGGCAGGGGCTGGCCGGCATGATGTGGACCAAGCAGTTCTATCACTACGACGTGGACGGCTGGCTCGGAGAGCGCGGGTCGGATCCGTTCGTGGCGGCACGCCGCAGCGCGTCACGCAACGAGCATTGGCACCACATGTGGAACGGCGACATCATCTCGATGCCCGATAAGTGGGAGTATCCCTGGTACGCCGCGTGGGATCTCGCCTTTCACGTCATCGCCCTCACGCTCGTCGATCTGGAGTTCGGCAAGCAGCAGCTCACGCTGATGCTGCGCGAGCGCTACATGCATCCGAACGGGCAAATCCCTGCCTACGAGTGGAACTTCAGCGACGTGAATCCGCCGGTCCACGCCTGGGCCACGATCTTCGTCTACCGGCTCGAAAAGGCGCAGCGCGGCGTCGGCGACACGAAGTGGCTCAAGAGCTGCTTCCAGAAGCTGCTGCTCAACTTCACGTGGTGGGTCAATCGCAAGGATCGGACTGGCAGGAACGTCTTCGAAGGCGGGTTTCTCGGCCTCGACAACATCGGCGTGTTCGATCGCAGCGCCTCGCTGCCGACGGGCGGCTATCTGGAGCAGGCGGATGGGACTGCGTGGATGGCGCTCTTCGCCGACAACATGCTGGAGATAGCGATCGAGCTGGCCCTCACCGATGAGGATTATGTCGACATGGTGCTGAAGTTCCTCCAGCACGACACCTGGATCACGTCATCGCTCGTGCATCTGGGCGAGGGCACGGGGATGTGGGACGAAGAGGACGGTTTCTTCTACGACGTGCTGCGAGTCCCCGGTGAAGGCGCCCAGCGGCTCAAGGTCCGCTCCATGGTCGGCCTGCTGCCATTCTGTGCCGCCACCGTCTTCGAGCCGGAGCTGCTCAAGACGTATCCACAGCTCGAACAGCGCTTTCGCTGGTTTCTGGAAGCGCGGCCCGAGCTCGTCGAGACCTTCCACGATCCGCTCGAGGAGGGCATCGGCGGCCGGCATCTGTTCAGCGTGCTCGACGAGTCCAAGCTGCGACGCGTGCTCGAGAAAATGCTCGACGAGCGCGAGTTCCTCAGCTCCTTCGGCATCCGCTCGCTCTCGCGATACCACGCGGAGCACCCATATGTGCTCCACGTCCGCAGTGAGCACTACCACGTCGGCTATTTGCCCGCCGAGTCCGACAGCGGAATGTTCGGCGGCAACTCCAACTGGCGCGGACCCATCTGGATGCCGGTGAACTGCCTGATCATCCGCGCACTCCTCAACTACTACGCCTACTACGGCAACGATTTCACCGTCGAGTGCCCGACTGGCTCAGGTCAGCGAATGAACCTCTACGAGGTCGCCGCCGAAATCACGCGCCGGCTCAGCGCCATCTTCCTGCGCGACGGTCAGGGGCGCCGGCCGGTCTACGGCGGAACACGGAAGTTCCAGGAGGATCCCTACTGGCGCGATCTGATCCTGTTCTACGAATACTTCCACGGCGACAACGGCGCGGGACTCGGCGCGAGTCACCAGACCGGCTGGACCGGCATCATTGCGCGCGCGATGCACATGTTCGCGACGAGCACCGCCGAACAGGTGCTCGACCTTGGACAGGTTGCCGCAGTCGTCGAAACAGACTCCACCTGGAGCGACCGCCTGCAGGCGGGCACGGCGGTGCCGTCCCCCGAGCTCACCTGACATCGAGCGCTCGCGATAGCAGCAAGGTCGTTGGAAATTGCCATTCGGAGTTGGCCAGCAACCATGTCATCTCGAGGGCTGATTGCCAGGAAGAGGTACGCCGCGAGCAGTGCGAGGTGAACACCCGCGTGCAGGAGCCTCGCAGGGGCCTCGGTGGCAACAATTGGGATGACTGCGGTCCAGGAAGGAAGACGCGCTACGACGCAGCCCGGACCGTCGCGGTGAGTGCGTCAGAAACTGTAGCCGAGGTAAACCATCCCGTATCTGAAGGACGCCGTGCGTCCGGTGGCCTGCTCCACCGCGGTGCCGGGATTTGCGAACGCCAGGACGAAGCTGGCCGTGAAGTTCTTGTTCAACTTCCAGTCCGTATAGAAGTCGGTCTCGAGCGCGATGTCCTTCTCGGTCACTGTCGGCGCGATCGCCTGCGGCTGATCGAGCCGGAAGTTATAGAAGATGACGCCGCCGCTGATCGAGTCGTTGGGTTGCACGTGCGCCCGGAACTGGTGCGAGATCACGTTGGAGTTCGACAGGAAGTACTCACCCGCGATTTCGCCTTGCCACCACGTGCCCCAGTCGTAGAAGCCGGGGAGGAGCGGGTCGAAGGCTTCGTTCGCGCCGGTGGTCGGGTCGTCGCCCTGGAAGAACGCGTATCGATACGAGAGCTTGGGCTTCCACGTGACTTTCGCGAGCTCGTATGCGCCGAGCATCGTCCACGCGTTGGAGTCGAGCGCCTCGCCATTCCGCTCGGAGGCGTATTCGAATTCGAACGACAGGTCAGGCAGCCGTGGCACTGGCGCCGTGTACGCGCGCAGGTTGAACACGTTGAGACCGTCGCGGCCCGGCCGAACGGCATTGTCAGCAAAGAATTTCATGTAGGTGGCGCCGAGCGTGGTGTGCTCCCCACGCGTGAACTCGTAGTTGCCGCCGAGCAGCCGCGTTCCGCTGTCGCTTTCGTCGAG
>JBKPNV010000147.1:0-13433 GCA_046732795.1 Acidobacteriota bacterium | reverse complement strand
AGTTGCCGACCGGTACCCCGCCGAGCGTGCTCTGTTCCTGCACCGGGATGAAGTCGGTCAGCGCACCGCCCGGGATCTGACCGCCGAAGCGGCTGGCGAACTGCGAGAATCCGGCCTCGAGCAGCAGCTTGTTCGAGTAGGGGGAGCTCCACGTGACCTGCGTAATCTTCTCGCGGTTGTCCCAGACGTTGCCCGCCTCCGGCGCCAGCGCTCCGAAGAATCCAGCGCCGACGCTGCCGAGCGCAACCCAGTTATCTCCTCGATCCCGGCACTGCTGGGCGCCCTTCGTATACGCCGACCCGTTGCAGACATTCTGGTAGTCGAGATAGAAGCCAATCTTGTTCCGCGGCGTGGCCTGTCCCGTCAACCGGATGGCCTCGATCATCTTGGCGGCGGCGCCGCGCGCCGTCAGCGTGTCATCGCGGTCGTAGAACCACTTCGACTGATCGCCCGCGTTCTTGTTGCCGAACAGGCCGGGGATCTCCTGGTGGTTCCCGTAGCTCCTGACGTTGTTGTAGAACCACAGGCGGTCTTTGATGATCGGCCCTCCGATGGCGAAGTTGGTGTCCCAGTTCTTGATCAACCCGGGCACCTGCGTCAGGCCGTACGAGATCAGCTGGTCGTCGAGGTTGTTGCCCTGCGACCATTTGCCCGCCAGGCTGAGGAAGCCGGTGCCGCTGAAGGTGTTTCCACCGGTTTTCGGGATGAGATTGAACGCCGGCCCGCCGCGATCCACCTCGCCGAGCCCGCCTGAAATCGTCACCTGGATTTCGGACGATTCGCCGATCGGATAGCCGAACCCCGCCACACCGCCGCCGTTGAAGGCGGAGCCGACGTTCATGCCGTCGATCTGAATCGTGCCTTCGTTGCCGCGCCCGCCGCGCGCCGTGAAGAAGTTCGTCGACACACCAGAACTGACGTCCAGGCCAGTGGCCTGAATGCCCGGCACCGTCGCGAGCAGGTTGCCGTAGCCGCGCGAAGCGGGAATGGCCTGCACCACCGAATTCGACAGCACCATCTGTCTTCGCGTGCTGGTCTGCGTATCGACGACTGGTGATTCACCGGTCACCGTGATCGTTTCCGTCAGGGCTCCGACGCGCATGTCCGCGTTGATCGTCGTGACGCCGCTGCCCGTCACCTCGACGCCCTCGCGACTGACGGTTGCAAAGCCGGGCAGAGTGAAAGTGACCTTGTAGGTCCCAGGAGGCAGATCGGGAATTCGATAGAGGCCGGTTGAGTCGCTGATCCCGGTTCGCACCTTTTCGATCAGGACCGGGCTCGACGCTTCCACGTTCACACCGGGTAGCACCGCACCCGAGGTGTCCTTGACGAAGCCAGACAATGTCGCCTGGGCGAAGACGGTTGCCGGCAGGATCACGAACGACGCAAGGGCGACCATGACACGTCTCATCACGAGCATGCTTTCTCCTTCTTGCGAGTTCCGCACAGATTGCAACAACGATGGGGCATTACATGCTAGAAAGCAGAGGGGATCGAGTCAAATGCGCTCTATTGCGCGTAATCGATGCTCGAAATAGATCACATACCCATGGAAACCCACCGAGATCGCACCCGGCGTCCCTTCGTGATCGAAGAGGCCGTGGCCATTCTCACGCGAACGCCACGCACACTGGATGACCTTCTACGCGGCCTTCCCGAAGGTTGGATCGTCGCGAACGAAGGGGAGAACACGTGGAGTCCTTTCGACGTCGTCGGACATCTGATTCAGGGTGAACGGACTGACTGGATCCCGCGTGCGCGGATCATCCTGGCGCATGGAGAGACGCGGGCCTTCGACCCGTTCGATCGCTTTGCGCAGTTCGCCGACTCCAGCGGTCGAACACTGGCCAGCCTGCTGGACGAATTCGCGACCTTACGTCGAACAAACCTGCGCGAGCTGGAGTCGCTGCGCGTGAGCGGGGAGGACCTCCAGCGACGGGGCCGACACCCCGAACTTGGCACCGTCACGTTGCGTCAGCTGCTGGCGACGTGGGTCGCGCACGATCTGGATCACGTGGTGCAGATCTCGAGAGTGCTCGCGCGGCAGTATTCCGACGAAGTCGGCCCGTGGCGCGCGTACCTGCGCATCGTCAGCGGAGCCCAGGGCTGATCTGATTCCGCCTCGGGCCCGGCGGGTCTGCCCTTCCACACGTTGCTCAGCCCGGGGAAGACAGACCCGCCGCTGCTTCGTGTCAATGCACCGGCACCTGCATGGTTGATACGCGGTTCATGCCGGTACCGTCTGTCATCGTGACCGAGACCTCGAGCATGCTGCCCCTCATATCGCACGTCAGGTCGTGCGTAAACGAAAACTGTCGGGCCACGAAGCTGGGAACAGTGACGCTGCCGAATCGGCGTGTCAGCGACGACGCATCGAAGATGGTCGGGGGCGACGTGCGGCCGAACGGGTTGGTCGGTTGCAGGCGCACTTCAGACAGCGTCAGCGGTCGTGTGCCCGCGGTGATGTTGAGGATGAACGGGACAGAGAAGCGAGACAGCGATGGGCAGACCGGAGGCACGCCGTCGCGGCCGAATGCCGACGGCACAATCGCCACGCTGTCCAACCGATTGACGAACGCCGGACGCGATGTGGGCGACGTCGGCGGCGCGACGTCGGAATCATCACACGCGGAGAACACGCAGCAGACGGCGACGATCACGATGGCCGAGGGGAGCCCTGGTCTCATTTCCCACCTCCAGAAGAGACTCGAGAGTCTTTGCCGGCGAGGTGCTACTATCCGGCGCCATGAGATGGCGCCTTTTTACCGTACTCGTGCTCTCCAGCGCACTGGTTCATGCGGCCGGGACGGAGCCAATCCCGACCGCAAAACCCGAGGATGTGGGGCTGTCATCAGCTCGCCTCGATCGAATCGGGCAGGTTCTGCGCGCCGACATCGATCACGGCCGCATGCCGGGCGGCGTCATCGCGATCACGCGACGGGGAAAACTCGTCTATTACGAGTCGTTTGGGTACTTGGACAAGGCGGCCGGAACGCCGATGACCAAGGACGCCATCTTCGTCCTCGCATCGATGACCAAGCCGATGGCGGCGGTCGCCGCGCTGATCCTCGCCGAGCGAAGCGAATTGCTGCTCAACGATCCGATCGGGAATTACCTTCCCGCCCTCAAGGACATGAAAGTCGCAACGGCAACCGGCACCGAACCGGCGCGCCGTCAGCCGACGCTACAGGACATGATGCGCCACACAGCGGGCGTGACCTACGGCAATCAGGGCACCACCGAACTTCACAAGCGATATCCCGGCGGCAACGTGGCGGACGCGATGAGCGGTCCACAGTTCCTCGACACGCTCGGCAAGTTGCCGCTGCACTATCAACCCGGGACGATGTGGGATTACAGCTTCGGTCTCGACGTCACCGGCCTGGCGGTTGAAGCGGTAACGAAACAGCGGCTCGGTGATTTCCTGCAGGCGCGGGTGTTCGCGCCGCTTGGTATGGTCGACACCGCGTTCGTCGTGCCCCCGTCGAAGGCCCCACGTATCGCCCGGCCGCTTCCGCGCGATCCCGAAACCGGCGCGCCGCCGCCGTTCCGCGAGCCGATCAAGCCGTGGCAGTTCGATTGCGGCGGCGGCTGCGCGTCAGGAACCGCAATGGACTACACGCGATTCGCGATGATGCTGCTCAACAAAGGCGCCCTGGGCGGGACGCGCATCCTCAGTCGCAAGACGGTGGAGTACATGACCTCTGATCAGCTCGGGGCGGACGTCGACGTCGGACGGTTGCACAACTTCGCCGTCGAGCACATCGCCGGCTATGGGTTCGGTCTCGGTGTTGCGGTGCGGCGGCAGGCCGGTGTCGCGGGCGTGCCGGG
This sequence comes from Acidobacteriota bacterium, assembly GCA_046732795.1. Taxonomy (GTDB): domain Bacteria; phylum Acidobacteriota; class Vicinamibacteria; order Vicinamibacterales; family UBA2999; genus Gp6-AA40. The sequence continues at coordinate 9,602 of JBKPNV010000147.1, read as the reverse complement.
TACGCCGGGAGAGTTCTTATGGAGCGGCGCGCAGGGGACGATGTTCTGGGTCGATCCGAAGGAAGAGATGACGGTCGTGTACCTGGGCAACACGCCGGGCCCGATCCGTCGCCACTACCGCGAAGTGATCAAGACGCTGGTGCTGCAGTCGATCGCCGACTGATGCGACTCGTCGAGGTTCGGAGCGCGGCGCTGTCAGTACGACTAGCGGGTGGTGATCCGAATGTTCTGCTTGGTTCCTGGCGTCGGAGTTGCACCTCCGAAGCGGCGTGTTTGCCGAATACGGAGGTCTCAGGTGCACAAGCTTCTCCTCGTTCTCCTCGTCACAGTGGCAGTGATGTTCTTGCCCAACAAGGCAGCCGCTCAACAAGGCGACTCGGACGCCGCAGGTGTCATAGCCGCCGCAGATCAGAGTCAGCAGGATCCGCCGGACCAATTGGCCCAGGCGCAGCAGCCGCCGAATACGCCGCCCGCCGCTCAGCGCGCTGAAGCAGAGGTCAGTCGTACTGCGCGGCGGTTCAACCTCGGCGTGCAAGGTGGTGCCGGTCTGGATCCGGAACTGGTTGACGTTGGTGTCCACGCGATGTTCGGTCCAATCTTCACAAACTCCCTCACGTTTCGACCGGGGTTTGAAATTGGCGCCGGGGAGCTGACGACACTGTTCGGAATCAACCTCGACGTGCTCTATACGTTTCCTGGATTCAACAGCACTACGCGGTGGATGCCGTACGTCGGAGCGGGACCGCAGTTCGGACTGAGCCATCAAGGCTTCGAAACCGACGATCTCAACAACGTCAATATCGAGGGAGTGACCCTCGTCGACAATCGCACGTCGGACCGCAGCCGTTTCGATTTCGGTGATACCGATTTCAACAGCGGCATGAACTTCATCGTCGGGATGAAAAGACAGAACGGCGCGTTCTTCGAAATGAAGGCGACAGCGTGGGGCGTCTCAACCATCCGATTGCTGGCCGGCTTCAATTTCTACGGCAGAGGGGGGCGGTCGCCGCAATAACCGAGCGCGCGACAGTACGAGAGCGGGCGTCTGCGAACAGGGAGTTGCCGGCTGCCAAGGAGAGTTCGATGAAGAAGATCACCGCACAACTACCTGTATTCGCTGCAATCGTCGCGACGAGGGCAGCTTTAGCGTTTGGGCTGGGGCTGCTTGTCGCTGGCAGGATTCCGGAGGATCGGCGGCGGCGAATCGGCCTCGCTCTCGTCACCCTTGGGGCGACCACGACGATTCCCGCCGTCAGATTTGTACGGGCGCAGCTGCGCGAGAGCTGAAGCGATCAGCCACGGGTGGCAGAGGCAGTTCCACCCCTGAACCCACCGGCATCGTACGACGGACCGTAGAGCGACGGTACCTTGACCCCCATCGGCCGCAGATACGTCGACAACTGTCCGCGGTGGTGGATGGTGTGGTTGAGGATCAGCTGAAGCAGTACGATTGCCGGAAACGTCCGGAGCCCGTAAAAGTCCACGGTCCGCAGCAGCTCGTCTCCGCTCGTCGTCTCGAGGCGCTTCACCGCTGGGTCGAATCGTTCGGTGTACCAACCAAGGATATCGGATGGCTTGCGCACGTCGTCGGGCCTCGGCCTCAGGTCATGAGGAAAGACTCCCGAGGCGATGGCATCCAAATATTTCAGCTCAGCCGAGACGATATGCCACGCGAGGTCGAAGGCGCTTCGCGAGTCAGGATGCGGCCGATACTCTGCGCGCTCAGCAGGTATGGCAGCGATGACGGCGCTCGTCATCGGGTGCTCCGCTTTCAGCGCCGGAATCCCCAGTGCGCGCAGCATGAACGCCGCCTGATCGGCGGTCAGCGCGGACATGCGCGAACGATACCACGAACATTCCGCTGGTCTACCCGGCGAGTGCGTCGGCGCACCGCGGCGGTAGAACGGAAGGCGTTCTCAGAACGTCTTGTTCCTGGTGGGCTGTCCGCTGCGGAATTCGTGAGAGAGGTTGTAATAACCCGCGGTCGTCAGCGTGATGGTGATTTCCTGATCGGTGGTGTTCTCCCAATACCACCCGTGGATCCCGGCAAACGGAGCCGTCAGCGTTCCGGACGCTTCCATCTTGCGATCGACTTTCTCGTAGGTCTGCGCGTAGCCGCGCGGCGCGCCGTCGGGCTCGGCGTGAAACTCGTAGTTGACCGGTCCCGTCGTCTTCCACGAGTAGAGGAGTGCCTCACCCTTGTCGAGGCGGTATTTGTATTCCATCCCCTGACGTGGGGCGACTTTGAACTCGACGGTTTCCTGTTTGAATGGACGATCCTGCGCGACAACGATGGTCGCCTGGCCCGCGCCGTTTGTCGCTGATTCCGAGAGCGCCTCCACCTGCTGGCCCACGACGCCGAGGTCGAGCAATCCGACGCGAGCGCCGGTGCCGAGCGGATCGACACCGTATTCTGCCGGCAGGACGAACATCACGAGGATAAGGCCGGCGGCGAGGAGCGCTGCACCGGCCGCAACCGCGAGACGCTGTCTGGCTTCTACGTTCTGATCGGGCCCTGTCGTCATGGTTGTCACGCGGCGAGGAAGTAGCCGGAAAGCTGGTATCCCACCAGCAGAAAGCCGCACGCCATCACGATGGCATTGGTGGCGAATGCGTGGTCGATGAACCCGCGACGCGTGCGCCAGTAGCTGAGCGCGATCAGGATGCCCGTGAGTGCGAGGCCCTGCCCGATCTCGACGCCGACGTTGAAACTCACGATGTTGGCGACGAGCCCGTTCGGTGACAGCTCGAACTCCTGCAGCTTGGTCGCCAGTCCGAACCCGTGAAAGAGGCCGAACACCAGCACGGCCACTCTGGTGTTGGGCTGGAAGCCGAAGAAGCGTTTGAAGCCATCCATGTTCTCGAATGCTTTGTAGGCGACCGAGAACCCGATGATCGCGTCGATGAGAAATGGATTGGCGCGGACGCCACCGAGCACGCCGACGAGCAGCGTGATGCTGTGCCCGATCGTGAACAGGCTGACATACAGCAAGACGTCCTTCAGTCGGTAGAGGAAGAAGATCACGCCGACGAGGAACAGCAGATGGTCGTAGCCGGTGACCATGTGTTTCGCCCCGAGATACATCAGCGGAACGATCGCGCGTCCCTGGAGGCCCTGGAGGTAGACCGCATCTTTGCCCGAGACACCGTGAGCCTCGAGCACGTTGCCGAAAGCGCCGAGCATGAGCGCCGCGCACGCGAGTGACCAGAACAGGCGCGGCCGTGTGATGAGCATCCGGTTCATGCGAACGTGTCCCCGTGCAGTGCATTGTTCACGGCGTCGTGCAGATTGTCCAGTCGCGGAGGGGCTCTGAATAAGAATTCAGAAAATCTGGCAACGGGTGAGCGACGGGGAGCGGCTATTTGTCCGCCGAGATGCCGGGATAGATCTGCTGACCGGAACGAATCAGCGGATCCGTGTTTCGCTCACCCTCGTGACACGCTTCTTCGAGCAGGCGAAACCCCTTTTGCGTGTTCCGACGTAGAGGAAACGCCATCGTCCAGGCGCGGGTGTAGATAGTCGGGTCGTCGATGGTCACCTGATAGTGAATCGTGTCGCGGTCGATGAGGGTGAAGCGTTCGGTCATCACGGCGTGGGATGAGTGAAAGTTGCCGGCCTGATCGAACCACGTCTTTCCGTTCTGATTCGTCACGTCGACGACGAGCGTGTTGGATTCCCATTTGCCGCGTGAATCGCCCATCCACATGGCAATGCTCGCACCGGCGTGCGGCTGAGGCGTGGTCGGGATGATGCGATACGTGTGCGCCCGCTCGAACAGGATCAGCACGTAGCCTGGCGACTGCAGAAACTCGATCTGAGTCGGGACGTACAGCGAACGAGGAACTCCCGAAGGAAAGCACGGCACGTTCGGTTCGACATACGTGCGCCGGTTCTCTGCCTGTCGCGCCTTCGCCCACGGCTGGTACGGAATCTTTCCGTCGGTGGGGTCGACGATCAGACTCTTACCTCCGTCGTCATCGTCAGTCTTCGGGTGTGCTTCCACATTCTCGGTCCCCGAGGCGACGCCGCGCCAGAAGCCCTGCAGGTCTGGCTTGCCGTCGGGCGTTCGCGCCGGCTGATACGACTTCGCGCGCTCCAATGCGCAGGGGTGAAAGAGCGCCGAGTCGCCCGGGCATGAGGATGGCGCCTGGGCGCCGGCGCTTTGTGACAGACAGATCGCCGTCAGAAGTGCCAGTAAGAGCGGGCCGGCGTCACCTGGTCGTCGCATCGGTTCCTTCACGTGCGTAGGCGTAGCACTCGAATTCGAGGATCTGACTATTGGATTCGTGCCGGCGATACATCGGCATCTGCATCTTCCAGGGCCGCGTGAACACCTTGGGATCTTCTATCGTGACCTCGTACTGGAGGTGGTCAGGCCCGCTGCGTGTATAGCGTTCGATGACATGGAGCTGTTCGCTGTGGAAGTTGCCGGCGCGATCGAACCACGTCTGGTTGGTGAAGAGCCTGACGTCGACCACGAGTGAGTTGCCCTCCCACCGGCCGCGAGAATCGCCCATCCAGAATTCGACCGGCAAGTCCGGATGGCCGCTGCCGTCGGTGAAGATCTCACGAGTGGTGTGCAGGTATTCGTAGAGGATGACGACCCGGTCCGGCAACTGAAAAATCTGAAATGGATGCGGCATGTAGGCGATGCGAGGCACGCCGGGCAAATAGCACCGTGCTTCGGGATCTGCCGTCATCCGGTTCTCGTAGTTCTTTTGTTTCTGTTCGAGCGCCCACGGCTGGTACGGAATGTCGTTGCCTTCCACCACTCCCTGGCCCGCCGGAACACTGAACCGGGCTGGCAATCCCGGGAATCGTCCACCAGCATGGTCCTGGATGTCCCATGCCGCGGTGTTGAGGACTTGCCATACCCCTTGGAGATCCGGCTGACCCGCGGGTGCCCTTGCGGGCGAGGTTGCGCGTTGAGCCGACGGCTGGGCCACGAGCGTAGATGCGACGCACACAACGACAAGCAGGCTCGTGTGGCGAGCGACGTTGCTCACGTTTCGCAGTTTCCTCAGGCGCCCTCGCTCGTGAATACGAAACGCCGCCTTGGCACGTTTAGTCACTCGCTCAGCTTTCCCCCGCACGACAACCGCCGACCGCTGGGTCACGCTTTCCTTCCAAAATTTAACCAAATCTTCAGGTACCTGGCCGCGCGCTTCCGATAGGCTTTTTCGCAGACATCGCTGCGAGCGATTCGTGCAGCCGTCGGGTCAGTGCCTTTCGTTCGGAGGGACGATGCGGATGTCGACATGGCGATTCGCCGCGAGCGGCCTGCTGTTGCTGGTGACGGTGGCCACGCTCCAGTGTGCGAAACCCGAGCCGGCGGCTGAGGCGGCATCAGCCACAGCGGATCTCACGCCGCTGTTCTCGGTCAAGGAATTGATGGAGAACATCATCGATCCACAGGCCGATTTTATCTTCGAGGCCGTGGCGGTGGATATCGGCGAGCATGGCGTCGTGGAAACGAAGCCGACGTCAGACGAGGACTGGTTGAAGGTTCAGAGGGCGGCGGTGCTCATGGCGGAAAGCACCAATCTCCTCAAGATGCCTCGGCGGGTCGCTCCTGAAGGTGACAAGAACGCATTGAGCGGCCCGGGGCAGCCCGAGCTGTCGCCCGAGGAGATTCAGGCCAAGCTCGATCAGGATCGCCACCGGTGGAACACACACGTCGACCAGCTCCGCGACGAACTGCTCAAGGTGGTCGCGATCGTCAAAGCGCGCGACAGCGACAAGCTGCTTGACGCCGGCAGCGATATCGACCGCGCCTGTGAAGCCTGTCACCTGGAATATTGGTACCCCGGCGACAAAGCGGCCGTCCTTCGCGATCGCAACAGCCGCGTTTACGGGGCCCCGGCCGGGACGAAATAGAAGGATCAAGGGGACAACATCGTGAAGCCGATTTTCCTCGTCACGTCATGCGCCGCCTGTCTCGCGCTCTGGTGTGGTGGCGGCGTGAGCCATGCCGCCGTGGCGGAGGCAACCGGAACAATCAGCGGGCACGTTCGGCTGACCGGACCCGCGCCGGGGAATCCGATTATTCGAATGGGCATGGATCCGCAATGCGCAAACCTGAATGCCGGAACCAGACCTGTTCAGCCGATCGTGCTGCGCAATGCGGATGGAGGGCTGGCGAATGCCTTCGTCGACCTCGAAGGAACGCTGCAAGGCTCCAAGCCACCGGCGCAGCCTGTCGTCATCGAGCAGCAGAAGTGCATTTACACGCCGAGGGTCTTAGGCGCTCGCGTCGGCCAGATTCTGCGAATCAAGAACGACGATTCGGTGTTTCACAACGTTCATAGCGCGTCGACAGCCGGAAACGATTTCAACTTCAGCCAGCCAAGCGCCGGGATGGTGCGAGAGGTCACCCTCAAGGGTCCCGACAGGATGCTGCACGTGAAGTGCGACGTGCACTCGTGGATGGCATCGTATGTCGCAGTCGAGCCGCATCAATATTTCAGTGTGTCCGCCGCGGACGGCTCTTTCACCATCAGCAGCGTGCCCGCGGGACGTCACACCGTTCGGGTTTGGCATGAACGATACGGAGAGCTCACGCAGATGGTAACCGTCGCGGCAGGGAAGACGGCGACGGCTGACTTCTCTTACACCGGCCAGGAACACCCAAAGCAGGCACATGTGCAGGACGTGCTGGTGACCGAGAGCGTCGCCGCGCTTCGCATTCGAGTCGATCGAGGGCCTTTCGAGCTCGACGGACCGCCGGCTCAGCGATAGCGCCTCGACCAATGCGATCTGTTTGCGTGCGGCGAATCTGAGAGCCGCGGAATGTCGTGGCGCATCGGGTGGCGCACCTCGATTAATTTCATCCAAGCAAAAATTAATGAAGTCTTCAGTTGTGGCGTATCCGGGTCCACAGTACCTTCGTGCGCCAAATCTATGATCGAATCTGTTGCTCGCAGGCGAGGTCGGCGATTCCAGGAGCTACGTGCGATGCTCGAAAAGCGACACCGCGAGCTCGCCAGCCAGATTAAAGGCCGCATCCGCGATGGACGCGCGCAGGACATCACGACCGACCTCAGAGGCCCTCTGGGCAGTGACAGCAGCGACGTACCGGAGACTGCCGTCGATGAGGACATCGATTTGGCGCTGACTGAGTTGAAAGCCGAGACGCTGCGCAGCGTCGCGGCGGCCTTGACCCGGCTGGACGACGGCACTTATGGGTACTGCTCGGAATGCGAGGACGAGATCCCTGAGGCACGACTGAAAGCCATGCCCTTTGCCATCCGCTGCCGCGAGTGCGAGTCGACCCGCGAGGAAGCGGCGCGTGCGCGGTCCCTCGTCAGCAGGGACCGCCTGCTGCGAGCGCTCAGCTGATCACTTCCTTTACAATCTCCTGCCGGGCACGCCCCATACCGATCGATTGTTCGGAAGAAGGGATCTGTCTTGAAGATTCTTACAGTGCTGCTGGTTCTGAGTTTTGCGACATGCGCGGAAGCGCAGTCAGCGGTCACGGCGATCGACGTGACTGGCGAGCACAGAATCGCGAGCGGTGACACCGCTGACTCGGCGAAACAGCTCGCCCGCGTCGACGCGCAGCTCCGCGCCTGGCGTACCGCCGCCACACATCTTCAGGACCGTGACGATGTGAAGGGTTTGCGAGTCACGCCTGTTCAAGTCGAGGCGTTCACGGCGGTGCTCCTTGACCTCGAAGAACAGCCGCCATCAAGTACATCTGCGGTGGCAAGTGGGACGGTTCACGTGCGGCTGCGCGGCATGATGGATGCCGGCCAGATCGTGCAACGCATCGCTCTGCTGCTCAAAGACCAGGACGTGACCTTCGACCTCGTAGAAGCATGGGGCGAAATGCAGCGGTTGCATCAACAGCTCGCCAGGGAGACGCAAACGCGCGCGGGTCTGCCGACCGACAAGGTGTCTGCCCTCGCCGACAAGCAGCTCAAGACCGTCGTTGCGCTCAACGTGAAGCATCTGTCCGCGCGAGCATCGGCGGCGCTGGCGAGGACCGAACCGAGCGCGATTGGCGGGCGCGCTTCGTCCAGCGCCGGACGTCAACTTGCCAAGCAGCTGGCCGACGCGGCGCTCGCGTTGTCGCCAGATTCGGCGGACGCGCATGACGTGATGGGTGACCTGTTCCTGGATGCGCTCGAGCCCGAAGCGGCAGAGGCCGAATTCCGCAAAGCGCGGCTCGTTGACGCAGAGTCCAGTTCGGGACGAACGAAACTCGCCGAGGCGCTGCGGCTCCAGGGAAGGTTCGACGAAGCCATCGTCGAACTGCGCGCGGCGCTTCGCATCGATCCCACCTCGGCTCGCGCGCACAGCGGACTGGCGTTGGCCTTACGCGGGCAGGGTCAGGCCGCCGAATCAATGGCCGAATACCGTGAGGCGATTCGGCTCGACCCCGACCTGATCGATGCGCACAACGGCCTGGCTGTCGTCCTGGCAAGCCAGGGGCGGCTCGAGGATGCGGTTTCGCAGTTTCGCGAGATCGTCCGCATCGACCCGGATTCCGCGATCGGATACTACAATCTCGCGTACGCGCTGGCGGACCTGGATCGCGACGTGGAGTCGGCGGCGGCGCTCCGCGAAGTCATCCGTATCAATCCGAATCACTACAACGCGCGCTACAACCTTGGTGAGTTGTTCCGCCTCGAGGCCAAGTACGACGAGTCGGTCAAGCAGTTCCGCGAGTATCTGCGACTTGCTCCCGACACGCCGCAGAATCAGCGGAACATCGAACGCGCAAAGGCCTTCATCGAGAAGTTCAGCGAGCAGTGATGATCGGGCAGCAGCGTCCTCGCAATTGCATAGAGGCGGGTTTTTGCAGCCGCCTAGCGTACGACTTCGCATTCACCGTAGTACTGCTCGGGGCTCGACGTGGCGTCCGGCAGCGGCACCGTGAAGTACTCGTGCCGCGAGTGGACGGCCTTGAACTTGCCACCGGTCGCGCCCGCCTCGAACACAGTCGTTGTATAGAGGGGACCGGTCCGGAACGCCTGCATGAAGTGCAGGTATCCCTCCGCCAATCGAACGGTGACGTCGGAGCCGACCGATCCGTTCCGCAGTTGGGCGATACCGGTGTCGGTGTCGATCTCCTCGAACCGCAGGACCAGTGACGACGGCTTGACGGTGGCCTCCGGCGATCCGTCTTTCTGCCATGCGCCGGTGGCGATCCGCGGAAACGTGCAGCGAATGCTCCTGGCGCTGCCGATTCGCGCTTGCGCGGCACCGTCGGTGGAGGTCAAGAGGATCGCGGCAATCGTCACGAACCAGCCACGGCAGGCCTTGGCCAACATCAGCGTCACCTTCATCGTGCATTTCTGTGAAGGGGTCTGACCCCTTCACACGGTTTCACTCCCGTTGATACCGTTGATGACAGGCGTCGCACGACGCGTTGAGCGTTTCACCGGATTCGAGGACAGCCATCGGATCCTTGGCCTGTGTCGCCTTGAGCACTTTGAGGCCCGCATCGGCAAGCGCCTTCGACATTGTCACCCAGTCCTGTCGATCGATCGCGCGGTCACCCATCACGAGCAGGTTGGCCGATTCCACCAGCGCCGCGGCGCTGGCGCCGAGCGCCGCCCACTCGGCATCCGTGCTTGGCGCCTTTTCGTGGATACCG
>JBKPNV010000146.1:0-7511 GCA_046732795.1 Acidobacteriota bacterium | reverse complement strand
CGCCGGTCGTAAGTACGATCGCCAGCCAGACGGAGGTGCTATGCGCACGGTCTACTGGCTTCTCGTACTCGCAGTGGCGATTTCAGGTACGGCGTTCGTGACTCAGCGGGCCGGGGCTGCAAGCGCGGCGCCGGTTGCGTCTCCCACTATCGAGGTGTCGCCAATCGGCACGGTCAAAGACGTGATGAAGGGCATCGTCGATCCCAATGCTATGGCGATCTGGGATTCGGTCGGGGCCGAATCCGCTGCCAACGGTGACGTGGTTGAGAAAGCGCCGAAGACCGATGCGGAGTGGGCCGTCGTCGAGCACAATGCGCTGACACTCGCCGAAGCCGCAAACCTGTTGATGACTCCCGGGCGTCCGATGTCACGTCCAGACGAGGCCAACTCCACGAGCCAACCCGGCGCACCGGAGCTGACGCCGGCTCAGATCGAGAAGAAGATCGCGGACGATCGCGCCGAATGGGTCAAGCACGCGAAAGACCTTCAGGCGACGGCAGTGAAGGCGATGGCGGCCGCCAAGGCGCACGACAAAGACGGTCTGCTGGACGTGGGAGAAGCGATCGACAGCGCTTGCGAAAGCTGCCACGTCGTCTACTGGTATCCCGACGAGAAAAAGCCGAAGTAGAGGGAGCCTCGAACGGCCACCCGGTGGTCGGTAGCTCGTAGCCCGAATATACTGACGTCTTCACGAGGAGGGACGTCACCATGTGGCTGCGAGGCTTGATAGTGTCGGCTGCGCTGACTGCGCTGCTCGTCGCCGTGCCTCACGCCAGGCAAGCGAGTCAGCCCTCTTCGGCGGTTCCGACCGTTCCAGCGTGTGTGGCTGCTACGACGCAAGGCGGCGGACGAGGCGCCGGAGCTCAAGCTGGTCGGGGGGCCGGGCCGGCGGGTCAGGTTCCGGCAGCGGGCGCGGCGCGTCGCGGTGGGGGTACGGGAGGTACGCCTCCACCGATACCGTGGGCAGATCCGGCGCTGCCGGACGGGCCGATCATGATCGAATCGGCCGTCGTCGCTCACCGCAACTTGAAACTGGTCGTGACCAAAGGGTTGACGCATCCCTGGGGCATGGCCTTCCTGCCCGACGGGAATATCCTCGTCACCGAGCGTCCCGGTTGCTTGCGTATCGTTCGCAATGGAGTGCTCGATCCGAAGCCGCTGACTGGCCTGCCTGCGATATCGGCGCAAGGGCTGTCGGGCCTGATGGACATCGCGCTCCATCCGCGTTTCGCTGAGAACAAGTTCATCTACTTCACCTATCACAAGCCCAATCCCGCCCTTGGTGGCAGTTCCGGCGTGCCGCCCGGCCCTGGCGCGCCGCCACCGCGTCTGGCCACACTCGCCCGGGGCACCTGGGATGGGAACGGGCTGACTGACGTACGAGATCTCTTCTCCGCCGATGCCACGACCGAAGCCTCGCGCATCGTGTTCGGCCGCGACGGAATGATCTACATGAGCCTCGGCCGATCGCAGGAAGGCGCGAACGCGCCGTCGCAGGACCCGGACAACTACGGTGGCAAGCTGATCCGCCTTCGTGACGACGGGACAGTGCCGCCCGACAACCCGTTCGTCGGTCGTGCCGGCTACAAGCCTGAGATCTTCACGATGGGTCATCGCAATCAGCTCGGCCTCGCGGTCAACCCCGAGACCGGAGAAATCTGGGCCAGCGAGCAAGGGCCCAATGGCGGCGACGAGATCAACATCATCCACGCCGGCAAGAACTATGGGTGGCCGGTCGTCAGCTATGGACGAAGCTACCCGGGGCCGCGTGTGTCGGAGAAGCCGTGGCAGGAGGGTATGGAGCAGCCCGTCGTCGTATGGGTCCCGTCGATCGCGCTGTCCGGTATGACGTTCTACACCGGTGACAAGTTTCCGGGATGGAAGCGTAACGTCTTTGTCGGCGGGCTGCGCCAGGGTGAGAGCCCACGCACGGGACAGATCAACCGGATCGAGTTCAATGACAAGTGGGAGGAGATCCGTCGCGAGCCGATGTTGCGCGAGCTTGGACAGCGAATTCGCGATATCCGGCAGGGTCCGGACGGGTACTTGTATGTCTTGACCGAGGAAAACGACGCCGCCCTCATTCGTATCGAGCCGGCGATGTAGCGGCGGGCCTGAGACACCAACCGGCGGCGGGTCTTCAGACCCGCCGTGTGAGACATAAAGTGGCGGCAGGTCTGTGGACTCGCCGTGGTCGGTCGAATTCACGAGAGAAGGCTATGAACTTAGCTGAACGAATGACACGTATCGGGATCGAGTCCGCTTTCGAGGTGCTGCAGAAAGCGCGCGCGCTCGAAGCGCAAGGCAAGAACATCGTCCATCTGGAAATAGGACAGCCGGACTTTCCGACGCCCGCGCACGTCAAGGAAGCGGCCAAGCGGGCGCTCGACGACGGGTGGACCGGTTACGGACCGACGCCCGGGTTCCCTGACTTCCGCCAGGCTATTGCCGAGTACATCTCCGCCTCCCGCGGCATCTCGGTGACAGGGCAGAACGTCGTGGTCGTACCGGGTGGCAAGCCGATCATGTTCTTCTCGATGCTCGCCGTGGTCGAACCGGGCGATGAAGTCATTTATCCCAATCCCGGGTTCCCGATCTATGAGTCGGTGATCAACTTCCTCGGTGCCGCGCCGGTTCCCATTCCTCTCGTCGAGTCGCGCGGCTACTCGTTCGACCTCGATATGTTCGAATCGAAGCTGTCGAATCGCACGAAGATGATCGTGCTGAACTCGCCGGCCAACCCGACCGGCGGCGTCATCCCGCGCGCCGATCTTGCCCGGATCGCAGACCTGGTGCGCGATCGCGACCTGCTGATCCTGAGCGACGAGATCTACTCTCGCATCTGCTATGAAGAAGTGCCCTCTTCCATCACGCAGTTCGACGGCATGGTGGAAAAGACGATCATTCTCGACGGATTTTCGAAGACCTACTCGATGACGGGCTGGCGTCTGGGCTACGGCGTCATGCCGCTGTGGGTCGCCGAGGCGGTGGACAAGCTGATGGTCAACTCGAACTCGTGCACCGCCAGCTTCACGCAGAGGGCCGGGCTCGCAGCGCTCAAGGGTCCGCAGGATGACGTGGACAAAATGGTGGCGGAGTTCCGCCGTCGCCGTGATGCGATCGTCAAAGGATTGAACGAGATCCCGGGGTTCCGCTGCTCGGTGCCTGCCGGCGCCTTCTACGTGTTTCCTAATATCACTGGAACAGGACTAGCCAGCCGGGAACTGGCGGACATGCTGCTGAACGACGCCGGTGTGGCCTGTCTCAGCGGCACCGCTTTCGGCAGCTACGGTGATGGCTACCTGCGTTTCAGCTACGCGAACTCGCTCGAGAACATCCAGGAAGCGCTCGCTCGGATACGAAAGCTGTCCGAGCGCTGGGCTACGGCAGCCGTTCGATAGAGGCGGGTCTTCAGGCCCGTCTGATCAACGTGAGGCAGAGCCACTCGTCTTCTTTTAATCGGTGCTCGACGCGCCAGGCTGGGAATGCGGAAAGCACATCACGCTCTTCGACCGTCATGAGGCCGCTCAGAACGAGGGAGCCTCCGCGCGTGACGAAATTCTGGATCGTGAGTGCCGCCGATATCAGCAGTCCTCCCGTCAGGTTTGCGATCACGATGTCCGCGGCCGCCACGCTGCTCGAGCGCAGGTCTTCAGCGATCAGCGTGACCTCGGCCTGCGGATTCAAGTCCATGTTTTCCCGAGCAGCTGCGATTGCATCATTGTCATCATCGACGCCAACCGCTCGGCTCGCGCCCAGAAGACTTGCCGCCAGGGCGAGGACACCGGATCCGGTACCCACGTCGAGAACTGAGCGTCCCTGGAGATCGAGACGCTGTAGCGCCGCGACGCACAATCGAGTCGTTGCGTGGTGTCCCGTACCAAAACCCATCGACGGTTGAATGACGATGACGAGTTCGCTCTCCGGCGCAGGGCGGGTCCTGCCTTGCGGACCCGTGAATGCAGTCCTGTTTAGTGGACCCGGCGGCACATCCCACGGTGGGGCGATGACAATGTTGCCGACCCGGACCGCGCGGAGACTGGCCTGCGATCGCGCGGCCCAGTTCTCGTCCGGAACGTCGATAGATGCGATAGTCAAATCGGGGAACGCAGACCGCAACGCCGCGGCCGCACGGTCGCGCTCGCTGACTGTCGTGAAGAAGACGCGCCAATCACTCGGCGAGCGCTCGTCGATTGCCGTAGCCTCGTAATCAACGAGCGCCGCCTGCAGCAGTTCCGAGACGGGATGGACGTCGAGCGCAGGCCAGCTACGAACGCTGTCGTTCACGCGCTAGCCGAAGATGTCCTTGACTCGATCGAAGAGCCCTTTGTCGGCGTGCTCGGCGGTCGGTGTGGGCTCGAACGCTTCGTTGGGAAGAGAGGCTGCCAATTGCTCGAGCAGCTTCTTCTGCTCCTTCGACAACTTCTTTGGCGTGGTGACCCTGACGGTGACGAGCAGGTCGCCATGCCCGCGTCCGCTGACGTCGGGCATGCCGCGGCCGCGCACGCGAAACGTGGTGCCGCTTTGTGTCCCGGTCGGCACCGAGAACGGCTCCGTGCCGTCGAGCGTGGGAATCTTGATCTCGCCGCCTAGTGCCAGGGTAGGGAAGTTGAGCGGGATTTCACAGTAGAGATCGTTGCCATCGCGCTGGAAGAACGGATGCTCCTGCACGTGAACCACGACATACAGGTCGCCAGCAGGACCACCACCGGGTCCGGCCTCGCCTTCGCCGCTGAGACGGAGGCGCTGCCCGGTCGCAATCCCGGCTGGAATCCGCACGCTCAGTTTCTTTTCCTTCTGCACGCGCCCGGCGCCGCGGCAGGTCTGACACGGCTTGGCGACGATGGACCCCGTGCCGCGGCACTGTCCACAGGTTCGCGCCACCGTGAAGAAACCTTGCTGGTATCGGACCTGCCCGCGACCGTGACACTGCGGGCACGTGACCGGCGACGTACCCGGCGCCGCGCCGTTCCCTTTGCACGTCTCGCAGATCTCCTGTCGCGGAATCTGCAGGGACGCCTCAGTACCTCGTGCGGCTTCCTCGAAGGAAATTTCGAGGTCGTAGCGCAAATCTGCGCCGCGCTGCGGTCCGCCGCGACGTCGCCCGCCGAAGGCATCTCCGAAACCAAAGATGTCCCCCAGACCGCCCAGGATGTCTTCGAATCCCGAGAACGCGTTGGGATCGAAACCGCCCGTAGCTGCGCCTCCGAGACCGGCGTGGCCGAAGCGGTCGTACATGTGCCGCTTGTCCGTGTCCACCAGCACGGCGTAAGCCTCGGCGGCTTCCTTGAAGTTTTCCTCGGCCGACTTGTCGCCCGGATTGCGATCAGGGTGGTACTTCAGCGCCAGCTTCCGATACGCGCTTTTGATCTCCTGGTCGGTCGCCGTACGCGACACGCCCAGGATTTCGTAATAGTCTCGTTTGCTCACGCGGCTTTGGCCACCTTTACCATGGCGGGTCGCAGAAGTTTATCGCCCAACATGTAGCCGCGCTGTAGTTCCGCGATGACCTCGCCCTCGCGGTGGGAGGGACTGGTCTCGTGGATGACGGCCTGGTGGAAATTCGGATCGAAGTCCGCGCCGAGCGCCTCGATCGGCGTGACGCCACGTTTGCGCAGGAAATCCAGCATCTGCTTGTGGATCAACTCGACGCCCTTGCGCAGTCCGTCGCCGTCCGGCGATGGCGCCTGCAAGGCGCGCTCGAAGTTGTCGAGGATCGGCAGGATTTCTGCCAGGACGTCCGCCTTCATGTAGTCGGCGAGCTCACGGCGCTCGCGTTCGACACGCTTGCGGTAATTGTCGAATTCGGCTGCGGTGCGGAGCAGCCGATCCTGCAGCGAGTCCTTCTCGCGACGCAGATCCTCGAGCGGATCGGGTTGCGTCTCCGCCGGCTGTGGGTCCTGTTCGTTGAGTGCCTGTTCGCTCATTGTGAAGCTGTCAATGTCGTAGAGCGAGGGCCTTCGCCCTCGCGTAACGGGCTAATGGGCCTCGCGAAGCACCCGCGAGACGGCTTGCGTCGTGCCGTCTACGAGCGCGATCGTCCGCGAGTAGTGCATCCGGGTCGGTCCGATAACGCCGACCGTCCTCGTCGTGCTGCCGTCGACTGCCGTACACGCAATCAAACTGAATCGACGCAAATCGGGAGACGTATGTTCGGTACCGATGACGACCGTGAGACCCGGGCCATCGATATACGCATTGAGCAGATGAATCATCCGCTCCTTCTCTTCCATCATCTCGAACAGTGCCCGCAACGTGAGGGTCGAGACGCCCTCGCTACCATGTTCGAGCAACGAAGCCGCGCCGTCGACGTGAAAGGTCTGCACGTTGGGCAGGTGCTCGAGCGTGGAACTCGCCAGCCGCAGCGCGCGCGCCAGCAACTGGTCGTACAGCGTGCGCTCCTGCTGCAACCGCGCCAGGACCGCCTCGCGCACTTCGAAGAGCGGAAGACCGGCGAACTCCGTGTTGAGGTACCGCGCCGCCTGGGTCAGGTCATCGGGACGCACCCGTTCGCCGGCATCCACCACCTTTTGTGTCACCTGCTTGCTTCGCGCGACGACGACGACCAGCACCTGTGACCCGTCGAGCGGGATGAACTCGATACGCTGCAGGACCGCCGCGTCATCCGCCGAGAGAGCAAAGCCGACGTGCTTCGCCGCGCGTGATACCAGGTGCGACACCGCCGCCAGCAGGTCGTCCATCAGGGGAGTCTGCACGGCCTGGCGCCGGAGCTGTTGCTCGACGTCAGCGTGCGAAATAGCCGGGGTCCGACTCTCCAGGAGCATGTCGACGAAGGCGCGGTATCCGAGATCGGTTGGGACTCGACCGGCCGAGGTGTGCGGCTGATGGACGTAGCCCAGCTCTTCAAGCTGCACCAGCACGTTGCGAACGGTCGCCGACGACAGACCGAGACCGCTGCGGTGCGCAATCATCTGCGATGAGACCGGCTCACCGCTATCGATGTATTCGCGTACCAACGTCGCCAGCAGATGGCGCGAACGTTCGGCTAATTCGAAGGAACCCATTACGAGTCAGGAGCTTAGGGCCTGCAAATGGAATTATAGCCCACTATTTTCTGAGCGCCCCTTCCCAACGCATGCTGACGGCTGCCACCCGCGGATCAGCAATCTTTCCGTGCTTGGCGGCAATGAGCTCCGCCACGATGCTCACGGCGATCTCCTGAGGGGTGATCGCGCCGATGTCCAGTCCGATTGGAGCGTGCACAGCCTCGAGCGATTTGTGGGGTGTGCCTTCCTCGACCAGTGCGTCGAAGATACGTCTGACCTTGGCTTTGCTGCCAATCAGGCCAAGGTAGCGAAGCGGGGCAGCCGTCAGCGCGCGCAGCGCATCGAGATCGTGCGTGTGCCCGCGTGTCACGATGACGGCATAAGCAGTTGGCGGCAAGGTGTGCGTCGCGATCCACTGAGGAATGTCGTCCACGATGACGTCGATCCCTTCGCCGAAGCGCTCGGAACTGGCAAATTTCTCGCGGTCGTCGACGACATGGACGC
>JBKPNV010000145.1:0-33696 GCA_046732795.1 Acidobacteriota bacterium | reverse complement strand
CAGCAGCAGCGTCTTCTCGCGCTCGAGCGCCGCACGCGTCCGGCCACCCAGGATGCGCGCGGCGTCTGTCGGGGCTTTCTGTGTGAGCGGCAGGAAGGTCCGGAGCGCCGCGATTCCGACGGCAGCAGCCGCGAAAATCGTGAGACTGATCATGATGACCGCGGCTGGCGATTCACCACGGGCCATGAACACGGCGATCGTCGCCCCAATCAGGCCGGCAAGCGTGAACAGCTGCCAGGGTTCGAACGCGGGCTGCGACTCAGTCGAGGTCTCTGAGCTCATCGTCGAGGCGGGCGTCGATGGTGGGGTCGAGGGGATACACCATGCCCGCACCGGCCGCAGCGGGACGCGCCGACCAGCGTCGTGCCGTGACGACCAGTACCAGCAGACCCAGACCGGCAAGCCCGTACGGCAGGAGCCATGACAGCGAATTGAAGCCGCCATGCGGTATCGCCAGCACTGCCGTGCCGTACTCCTTCACGAACGCCGCAAGGATGTCGTCCTGGCTCTTGCCTTCGTTGAGAAACGTCTGCAGCTGCGCCGTCTGCCCATCGTAGCCATGGCAAGCCGGACGCATTGGACAGTTGTTCAGCGGACTGCGCACGCACCCGGACGACCCGCACATGCAGATGACCTTCCCCTCGATATCGCGCTGCATGGCGGTCTTGTTCGTCCGGCCGGAGGCGCCATCCTGCGCTTGCACCGCCGCAGGCAGCACGATCGCGAGCAGCAACAGCGATGCGGTCGCCGTCTTCGCGGCATCGGGAACCCGACCCACGGCGAACGCGAAGGCGGTCTCAGGCAGCAGCGCGATCAACGTCCCGAATGCGAGGAGACCGAAACCGATCCACACCCAATTCACGAGAGGATTCACCGTGATCTCGACGTTCGCCGACTGCTGGCTGGCGTCGAACTGCGGCATCACGACGTAGAGATCTTCGGCGAGGGTGCGCCGGATGGCGACCTCGGTCGTGGGCTGGTCTTCGTGCTTCCGGAAGAACCAGCGCGCCGGATACATCTTCGTCAGCTCGACACCGTCGCGCAGCACCGTCATGTCGGCCGCCACCATCTGCTTCCGGCCGTCGTCGGTCACGCTCAGAGAATTGTGTCTGATGACGTACGAGCCGATGCGGACTTCCTGGCCCGGTGTCAGCAGAGCCGACTGCTCCTGCTTGAATCCACCGCCGGCAAAGCCGAGGAACAGCAGCACGATGGCGACGTGAATGATGTAGCCACCGTAGCGGCGCTTGTTCCGTCCCACCAACCCGATGAGGGCGGTCAGAAGATCGGTTCCCGTCGTCTGCTGGCGCACCCGGGCACCACGGAAGAACTCCTGGGTGATCGTCCCGACAACGAACCCGCCGAATGCGAAGCACAACCCCGAGCTCCACAGCCGAACGCCAAGGGCGATCGTCACGCCGCCAATGAGCAGGCCACACAACGTAGGAAACAGGAACTGATCGCGCAAGTTGAGGATCGTCGACTTGCGCCACGCCAATAACGGACCGATGCCGGTAAGCACCAGCAACGCCAACCCGATCGGTATCATCCACTGGTTGAAGAACGGCGGGCCGACCGTAATGCGCTCACCGGTGATCGCTTCACTGAGCGTCGGGAACATCGTCGCAAAGAGCACGAAGAAAGCGCAGAACAACAGAATCCAGTTGTTGAACAGGAATGCAGCCTCCCGCGACACCCACGAGTCGAGCTCGTTCCGGGCTCGCAACAGCGGCATCCGGTAGATCACGAAGCCGAAGCTGAAAATCAGCATCGAGACCATGAACACGGTGAACATCCGCGTCAGGACGGGGTCCTGACCGAACGAGTGCACCGACTGCACGATGCCCGAGCGGGTCATGAACGTGCCGAACAGCGTCAGGAAGAACGTCACAATCACCAGCGAGACGTTCCAGCCGCGCAGCATGCCTCGGCGTTCCTGGACCATGACCGAATGCAGGAACGCAGTGGCCGTGAACCACGGGAGCAGACCCGCGTTCTCGACCGGGTCCCACATCCAATAGCCGCCCCAGCCCAGTTCCTCGTACGCCCAGATCATCCCGAGGCCGAGACCGATCGACAAGAAGAGCCAGGCGAACATCGTCCACCGGCGCACGGCGCGAAGCCACGAGTCGTCCAGGTAACCGGTGATGAGCGCGGCCATCCCGAAGGCATATGGGATCGTCAGCCCGACGAAACCGAGGTACATCGTCGGCGGGTGGATCACCATGTAGAAGTTCTGCAGCAACGGGTTCAGTCCTGCTCCGTCGGCCGGGTTCTGTGTCAGGTAGGTCTCGAAGGGATTGTTGTGGACGACCATCAGGAGCAGGAAGAACATCTCCACCGTGGAGATGATTGCGACGACATAGGGAATCAGCTCCCGGTGTCGCTCCCGGTTGACGTAGATCGCGGCGCTGCCAAAGATCGACAGCAGGAAAACCCAGAACATGATCGAGCCGTCCAGCCCGCCCCAGTACGAAGTGAGTTTGTAAAACAGCGGCTGCGCCGAATCCGAATATCGCTGGACGTATCTGATCGAGTAATCACCGGTGAGGAAGGCGTAGACGATCACCGAGGAGGCGGCCGTCATGATGGCGGCCAGAAGATAAAACGCGCCGATGCCGCTCTCGATCAGCGGGCGCGACCGGCGACGCGCGCCGGCCACCGAGATCGCGGTCGCATAGGCCCCGACGACGAACGCGGCAAGCAGAAGGTAATAGCCTAGGGATGACATGAGTCCTACCGTTTCACCGCGGGACCGCTAGCTTCCTCGTACTTCGACGGGCACTTGGCGGTCATATCGTTGGCCATGAACCCGTCTTTCGTGAGCACGCCCGTCAGGACCACTTCGGAATCGTCCTTGAACGTATCCGGCACAATCCCGGTGTAGAACGCGCGCATGGTCTTGCCATTGCGCTGAATATCGAATCGATATTCGAGACGGTCCCGTTTCTTGCCGATCGAGCCGGGGACGACGTATCCGTGGACCTGGAGCTTCTTGCCCGTCCAGTCGCTCTGGCTGGTAACGACCTCATCTACGTACTTGTAGTACTGCATGCTCTCGCCGAGAGTCGTGTACAGCAGGACTCCGAACACGGTGGCGAGCACCAGGGAGGTCACGCCGATCTTTGCGGCTTTGTGGCTCATAGATAAGGACTTTCAATAGGGAAACACCCGTCAGGATAGCAGTATTCCTGCCCGGGTGCACATCGCGTAAACGAGGCTCACCGGCAGCCCTACCACGTTCGAGTAGGATCCTTCGATCCGGGCGACGAAGCGCGAGGCGAGCCCCTGAATCGCATAGGCGCCAGCCTTGTCCGCTGGCTCGCCGGTTTCGACGTACCAGTCAATCTCCGCCTTGCTGAGGAGCACGAACTCAACCGCCGTGACCTCTACTGCTGTATACGACAAAGACCCCGAGGGTAATTTCCATGTACCTTCGCGGAAATGACCCTTCCGGTCATTGGCTACCAGCACGACAGCTGTCATGACCTCGTGCGTGCGACCCGAGAGGAGTCGAAGCATCCGTTTCGCATCGCCCGCATCGGCTGGCTTCCCGAGGATGAGGCTGTCGATGACGACGACCGTATCGGCGGCAAGCACCGGCTGTCCCGGGCTGGACGCGGCGACGACACGGGCCTTTTCTACGGCGACCCGGGAGGCATATGTCCGTGCGTCCTCCCCGGGTCGGACCGCTTCGTCGATGTGGGCTGGACGAATCTCGAATGGGATGCCGGCGGCGGTCAGGAGTTCAGCGCGCCGGGGGGAGGCCGACGCCAGAATTAGGGCGGTCGCGGGCAATCCCCGCGATTCTGCCATGAACGAATGGCGGCCGCAGAGGTAAGCTTGCCCGTTAACGCCCCACGTCAATGGAATCGTTCGGAGAGAAAGTCGTCGATCGCCTGACGAATACACGCAAGGGTGAACGAACCGTCGCCCTGCTGATGTTCGCCTATTCGTTTCTGGCGATGACCTCGCACAACATTCTCAAGCCAGTCTTCAAATCGAAGTTCATCGACCAGCTCGGGTCCGACAATCTGCCGTACGTCCTGATGGCGTCGTCGATCCTCATCGGCGTCCAGATGCACTTGTACAGCAGCGCGATTCGGCGACTCCCGCGTCGATTGGTGATTCCGATCTCGCAGTCGGTGCTCGTCGTGCTGCTCCTGATCTTCTGGGGCCTGCTCCGTTCCGGGGCCGTCTGGGTCACCGTCGCGCTCTATTTCTTCGGACAGATTCTCGGTGTTCTGCTCATCAGCCAGTTCTGGACGCTTGCCAATGACGTGTACGACGCCAGGCAGGCCAAGCGGCTCTTTGGCCTGATCGGCGGCGGTGCCTGCCTTGGCGGCGCGCTGGGTGCGTCGATCACTGCAATCACGATCCAGGAGTTCGGCGCCAACAATCTTCTCCTCGTGAGCGCCGGCATTCTCGCCCTGTGCGCAGGGATCGTGCTGCAAATCGTCCGCTTGCCCCACGCCGGACAGCAGGTGGAGGCGAGCGAGGAACGAGGCGTCGGCGGGCGCGAGGCGCTCCGCCTCCTGGCACAGTCAACGCACCTGAGAGTCCTGGCCGCCGTCGTCGCGTTCGCTGCCGTGGGAGCAGCAATGGTCGATCAGCAACTGAGCATGGCGGCCGAGGCCAAAGGTATCGACGCCAATGCCATCGCCGTTCTCCTAGCGCAGGTCACGATCTTCCTGTCGCTGGCCGGGTTCGTCGTGGGGATTCTGCTCACGAGCCGCATCCACCGTTCGTTCGGCATCGCGGCGGCGTTACTCCTGCTGCCGATCGGCCTCGGCGCCAGCGCCACGCTGATTTTGATTACCGGGCAACTCTGGGCCGTGGCCGGCGCGCGAGTGCTGGACACCACTCTCCGGTACTCAGTCGACAAGTCGACGCGCGAAGTGCTGTTTCTGCCGTTGCCCGCTGATTTGCGCTTCCGGGCCAAGCCGTTCATCGACGTGACGATGGATCGTTTTGCGAAGGCTGCCGCCGCCGTGCTGATCCTCGTTCTGATTCATCCGAACGGTTTCGGTCTCGACTGGCAGCACCTGAGCTACGCCAGCTTGTTCGTGACGGCAGGCTGGGTGGCGATGGCAATGATCGCCTGGCGCGAGTACCTGCGGGCATTCCGCGCCAGCATCATGTCGCGCGACATCGTCCCCGCGACCATCCGCACCGATGTGGCCGACGCGGCAACGATCGAGGCGCTCGTCGAGGAATTGTCGAGCCCGGACGAACGCGCCGTGCTCTACGCCATCGACCTGCTCGATGCGCTCGACAAGCGCAACCTGGTGACGCCTCTCCTGCTCCAGCATGATTCACCGCGCGTGCGCGCGAAGGCGCTGCGGGTCATCGCGACGTTCGGTTCACCAATCGCGAGCCGATGGATTCGCACCATCGAGCGCATGGTGCAGGATGAAGACGTTGACGTGCGCGCGGCCGCACTGCACGCTTTGGCCGGTTTCGCTCACGAAGATGCCGCAGTGCTCCTGCGCAGGCACCTCGACGACGCGGAGCCCCGCGTGGCCGTGACGGCGGCCATCGCGCTGGCGAACAGTGGGCGGCTCGACGACATCGACGCCGCCGAAATCGCGTTGTTACGGATCATCAATGACACGCGCGAGATCGCCGCGCCGGCTCGCGAAGAGGCGGCAACCGCCCTCGGCCGCATCGAGCATCCCCGTTTCCGGCCTCTGCTCGTGCCGCTCCTGAGCGACGCCGACATCAGCGTGGTTCGAAAAGCCATCAGGAGCGCGCGAGCGCTCGGAGCTTCTGACGGGCTTTTCGTACCGGCCCTCCTGTCGCGACTCGGTCATCGCGCCCTGAAGGCACAGGCCCGCGAAGCGCTGGTCGGGTACGGTGAGGAGATCGTTCCACTCCTGTCGTATTCACTGGCCGACACACGCGAGCAGCTCTGGATTCGGCGACATATCCCGGTGACACTCGCCCTCATCGGCACGCCCGGTTCCATGGACGCCCTGATCGCCGCGCTCGACGACCCTGACGGCTTTCTTCGGTACAAGGCGATCATGGCGATCGAGAAGCTGCGTCGAGAAAACGCGGCGGTGTCGTGTCCCCGGCACATAGTCGAGAAAGTCGTCATTCGCGAAACATCCCGCTACTACAACGGGCTGACGCTGCAGAACAACTTGATGCGCGACTCGCTCGATGCCGCCGACTCGCTACTCGGCCGTGCGCTCGAAGACAAATTGCGGCGCTCCCTCGATCGCATCTACCGTCTGCTGGGAGTGCTGTATCACATCGAAGACGTCGCGGCGGCCCGCTTCACGATCGAACAAGGCGAACGGCGGCGACGGGCGGCGGCCGTCGAGTACCTCGACAACCTGCTCGGAGGTGTCGTCCGCCGCCGCGTCATGCCGATTCTCGACGACACCCCCCTCAGCGAGAAGGTGCAGTATGCGAACGGCGTGCTCCGGAGCCGTCCGCGCGACATCGAGGACACGCTGGCACAGCTCATTCACGACGAGGACCCGGTGATCGCCGCATCTGCGATCCATTTCGCCGCGCAACCGCGCTTCGCTTCACTCAAGTCCGACTTCGAGTACGTGACCACCCATCGGCAGGATGCGTTCGTGCGCGAGGCAGCGCTGTGGGCCACTCGCGACGGTGGACAGTCGGGGGATGGGCTTCCAATTGTGGCGCTGGTGGATCGCATCAGGGTCACGCCCGTATTCGCCGCGCTTTCCATCGACGAAGTTTTCCGCGTCGCCGAGGTCGGCCAGGAGGTTCGGCATCAGGCCGGACGCGAAATCTCGCGTGCGGGTCAGCAGGCCAGCGAAGTCTTCTTCCTGCTCGAAGGCGCGCTCGAGGCAACAGGGGAAACCGGGCCGGGCAAGGAACTGACCGCGCCCGCGGTCGTCAACGTCGAAGAAGTGCTGCAGGGGATCCCGCTCAGGAACACCATCCGAGCCATCGAACACAGTACCGGCTTCCGTGTTCCCAGCGCGGTGTTTCTCACGATGCTGTCGGACAACATCCTGATGGCACAGAGTCTCTTCAGACTTCTGCTTGGTCAATCGCCGTACCGCTTGCGCGCCACGAGCGTGTCTCCGTACCAGGCGACCGGCCGCAGACCCGGTTCGAGCAGGAGCGAGCGGCTCTTTCGGCAGGACCCGCTGCTTGCCGGAGCAACCGCGGCGCACTTGCTGGCATTACGAGCTTCCGCCTCCGAGATCACCCTCACCTCAGGCGCCACTGTATTTGATATCGATGCTCCTCCCGCGACGTACCAGATTGTCGAGGGCGAGCTTCGCCTCGAAGCAGCCGACCAGGCACCGCTTCTGGCGTCGGCCGGCGCGATGTTCGGCGTGGCCGACACACTGGCAGGCACCCCTTCGGGTTGGAGAGCGGTGGTCACCGGAACTGGGCGCGCCCTGCGTCTCGATCGCGACGACTTGTTCGGTGTGATGGCGGATAACGTTGACTTGATGCAGAGCCTGTTCACGGAGGTCCTGAGAGTCCGCAATCAGGAAGCGGCACAGACAGTCGCGCAACCCGAGCACCCGTTTTTCGCGTAGAATCCAGCGCCTCCGCATGGAGAAAGGGAGGGTACATGGGTCCATTCCGTCGAGCCTCAATCATCGTCATCGCCATCAGTCTCACCGCCGCGTCATTCGCATTCGCTGGCCAGGCGACGAAGATCACTGGAAGCCAGCTGACGGCAGGCGAGATGGAAACCTTCCTTCTCAAGGCGAGAATCCTGGATTCCAACGATGCGGGCGGCGGTGTGACCGGTTCGCGACGCGTCAAGATGTCGGATGGAAGGATCACGCACGACGCGCACGTGCAGACCGTGGATATCGCCAAGCCGGTGTTCGAGGCCGGGAACCACACCGAGGTCAATTTCAAGGACACCTACCGCTACAACATCGCTGGCTACCGGCTGGCCCGCCTGCTGGAAATCGACACGGTGCCGATGTCTGTCGAGCGCAACATCAACGGAAAGACGGCCGCCGTGACGTGGTGGGTCGACGATGTCCAGATGGACGAAAAAGGACGGCTCCAGAAAAAGACCATGGGTCCCGATCCGTTGCGCACGTCACATCAGATTCAGATCATGCACATCTGGGACGAGCTGATTCAGAATCGCGATCGCAACCAGGGAAATATTCTGTGGACCAACGACTGGACGATGTGGCTCATCGATCACACCAGGGCGTTCCGACTGAGCAAGGAATTGATGAAGCCGAGCGACGTGGCGGGTTGCGATCGAGGACTGCTCGCTCGGTTGAAGGGACTCACCCCCGAGTCGATCGAGAAAGCTGTCGGGGACTCACTCATGAAGGGCGAGCGCGACGCTGTCCTCGCGCGACGCGATCGTATCGTCCAGGTGATCGAGGAGCGCGCCGCGAAGCTCGGTGAGGGCGCGGTGCTCTTCGACTTCTGAGGCACGAAGCCCACGAAGAACAAGCAATAGAGGCGGGCCTCTAGACGCGCCTCGTATCGATCAACGCGACGAGGCGGCTGGGGCTGCCGCGGTCTGCAACGCGGGCGCGGACAATGGCTCCCGTCGATCGAGATAGATCGCCGTCAGCATGGTGCCGTGCCACTCGAGAGCCGACGGCACGCCGCCTTTGTAGAACTCTCCGCCCACCATTCCCGTGTCGATCAGGATGACTCTCCCGCCAAGGCGCGCGACGATCCGCCCCGGCAGGACGGTCGAGTGACCGATGACGAGCGCCCGCGCTTTCATCTGTTCGAGAATCATCGGCAGGACGGGCGCGAGTTCCTCTTCCGGTTGAAGCGCGAGTCCTCGATACCAGAGCGGGCCGGTCTCGCTGGCCGCAGTCAGCGACGCCGCCTGTTCGGGTGGCGGCAGATTCGCCAGTTCTTTCGCGACAGCAGCGTTGATGCCCTCACAGCCAAGCGGTGCCGTCTCGGCGCTGATGCCGCCATGGAGGAACAGCACGCCGTTGATCCTGGCAACGGTCGGACGCTCCTTGATCCAGCGCGCGTACTCACCGTCCGGACCGAATGCCTGGCGCAGCTCGATCATGCCGAGAGGAATCTCTTTCAAGAACTGCTCCCGGTACGCGGCGTCGTCGAACTCTTTTCCTTCCGCTTTGGCGCGCTGCGCCGCCTGCCCGCTCAGTGCTGTCAGCACCTGCTCACGAAGCCGTGTCGAATCGCCGTTCTTGAATGCTTCTATTTCGCCGGCGCTCACATATCGCCAGTCGGAGACCAGACGCATCAACTCGTGGTTGCCGAGCAGTGACACGACCCGGCCGCCTGCCCGCTGCGCGTCCCGTTCCAGGCGGCGAAGCAGGTCGATGGCTTTGCGTGAGTCCGGACCGCGATCGAGAATGTCACCGGTCTGGACAAGCACCGTTTTCTTCCCGCTCCACCGGCTGCGGTCGTCGATCACCTGCGCCGCACGCAGAATCGCAACGAAGTTGTCGAAGGCTCCATGCACGTCGCCGACGGCGACGATGCGCTCGGCCGTTTGAATATTGCAGGGATCAGCAGAATTCGATCCCTGCGCTGCGACGCGCCGATCGGGGCCGGCCAGCGCCGACACGGCAAGCGCGAATGCCAGACCGAAGAGAGTACGCTTCGACATTTCGAGTGGCATTGGAGCACGAACTCGTCTCCAATTCAAACCCCCAACTCCCAATCTCCAACTCCAGGATCCAGATGCCAATCCGTCGAGGAATTGTCGTTGGGAAACTGGGAATTGGAAGTTGGAAGTTGGGAATTGGAAGTTGGGAGTGGGGGTTGGGAGTTGGAAGTTGGGCGTTGGGAGTGGACAGCGTAAAATCCCCACGTGATTCCCATACGCCAGGTCATGCCGGAAGCCGTCGCGGCGATCGTTCGCAAGGCTCCACTGACTCCCGAAAAGGTTGCATTCGCGTGGCGCAGCGCCGTGGGACCGGCCATCGACCATGCAACCTACGTGAACTGGAGCGACGGGATTCTGCGGGTGCAAGCGAAAGATGCGGCGTGGCGACGGGAGGTCGAACGCTCGGCCGCGCTCATCAGATCGCGCCTCGATTACCTGCTGGGCGAGCGCGTGGTTCGCTATATCGACGTAAAGAGCGCCTGAACCAGCGACGGCAACGACCACACAAACAGCACGGCTGCCGCGGCGAGCCCGGCCGCAATCTGTATCGGCTCCATCATGTCGAGCGGTGCCTGAGCCTTGCGCTCCGCATCCCACCGGCGCAGCATCTGCGCCTTCACCCAGAGCACACCCGCATCGGGCATCTGCGGCATCTCCGGCATCTTCGCCGGAGACGTCATCGCCAACCGATTCATGTACTCGGCGACGACGCGCTCGTTTTCGGCGCCGTCTCCATTGAACCATTCGACCATCACGCCCTCGCTGTCAGTCCTTTCGTCACCAGCAGTTTCCGCAACCGGGCGCGAGCGCGGGAGAGCAAGACTTTCACGCTCCCACGAGCGAGACCCAGCGCGCTGGCGATCTCCTGATGATTGTGCTCCTCGACGTACGCCAACCACAAGAGCGCACGATCCCGCGGCTTCAATCCGTTGAACTCCTGGCTTACTGAGTCATCTGGCGCGTCATCAGGCTCGGTCTGTGACTCACCGCGCAGGCGATCGAGCCAGGACAGCTCGCGCTCGGCGCGCCGCCAGCGATCGGTCATGAGGTTCCCCGCGATCCGGAACACATAACGCCGCAGCTCCCCGTCGTTCAATCCCTCGACATCCGCACGCAGCAAACGGCAGAAGGCGTCCTGCACGATGTCGTCGGCATCACCGGCATGACGAATCACACGGTAGACGTAGGCCCAGAGCGGGCGCGCTGTCCGCTCATAAAACCTCGCGAACTCGACCTCGGTCAGCGCAGCACCTCAAGCCGATGGAGCGATCTCGTCGGTGGCAGGCCCGTGCGTCTGCCCGTTGATGAGGCCCATCCGCCGCGACAGCTTCAGCGACACGTAACCGGATGTCAGAAGACCTGCGCCGACGGCTGCCGCCACCGTGCCAACGAACCCGACGCTCTCTAAGGTATCCATCCCCACATGGACGTAGCTGAGATACAGGAAGATTCCAATGCCGAGGCACAACATGACGATGCCCGACTGAAATGCGCGGAGAACACGTTGGTGCGCGGTACCGCCCGGGTCGGAGGAGACCGATCCCAGGAA
The DNA here is from genome assembly GCA_046732795.1 of Acidobacteriota bacterium. Taxonomy (GTDB): domain Bacteria; phylum Acidobacteriota; class Vicinamibacteria; order Vicinamibacterales; family UBA2999; genus Gp6-AA40. Next base: position 22,570 of record JBKPNV010000145.1, on the reverse strand, counting down.
CCTGCGGCCGCCTTGCGTGTTGAGGAACTGGCTGAACTCCCCCACGGTGCCCATGCGCTCGAGCAGCCGGGACTGAAATTCGGTCGTGGACCTGAGCTCCTGCCGCCGCGTGAACGCGTTGGCGATCACATAGAAGACATAGCCGATCATCAGGAACAACGACGGGACGATGATGACTTCTTCACCCATTCTGTCCTCCTGCGGCGTCGCAGGCCGCTGACGATACAACAGCGGTCCCGGCCCGGCGGTTAACACTCCCGTAAAATCGAGAGATGGACGTCGTCATTGCTTCCGCCGTGCGAACCGCAACCGGCAAATTCCTCGGATCGCTGAAGCCGTTCACTGCCCCGCAACTCGGCGCCATCGTGATCCGCGAGGCTGTTGGCCGTGCAGGCATCGACCCGGCCGTCGTCGAAGAATGCATCATGGGTAACGTGGTTTCGGCGGGCTTGGGTCAGGCACCAGCCAGGCAGGCGGCGTTGCGAGGCGGACTCCACGATCGCGTTGCCGCACTCACGATCAACAAGGTGTGCGGCTCGGGGCTCAAAGCCGTCATGCTGGCTGCGCAAGGCATTACGGCAGGCGATGCGGACGTCGTCGTGGCCGGCGGCATGGAGTCGATGAGCAACTGTCCGTACCTCCTCGCCGGCGCACGCGAGGGCCTCAGACTCGGTGACGGCCAAGCGGTCGATTCGATGATCAACGACGGCTTGTGGTGCACGTTCGAGGACTGGCACATGGGGAACGCGGGTGAAGTCGTCGCGGTCGACTTCGGCATCACGCGCGAAGCGCAGGACGCGTTCGCGCTCACCAGTCACCGCAAGGCGGCCGATGCGACTTCTGCAGGCCGTTTCCGCGCGGAAATCGTGCCGGTCAGCGTTCCCGCACAGAAAGGTGATCCTGTTGTCTTCGATCGCGACGAATCGATTCGCCCCGAATCCTCGATGGACGCTCTCGCTGCGCTGCGTCCTGCGTTCAAGGCCGATGGCACGGTGACCGCGGGCAACGCGCCACCCGTGAACGATGGTGCCGCCGCACTCGTCGTGATGTCGGAGACGCGTGCTCGAGAACTGAGTGTCCAGCCGCTCGCTCGCATCGTTGGTCAGGCTACCAGCGGACTCGCGCCGAGGAACGTCCTCATGACGCCAGTCGACGCGATCAAGCGGCTCCTCAGAAAAACGGGCTGGTCGCTGGGTGATGTCGATCTCCTCGAAATCAACGAGGCCTTTTCGGTCCAGCTCGTGGCGGTGCTGAGCGAGCTGGGCATCGACCCCGCGCGCGTGAACGTCAACGGCGGTGCCGTTGCGCTCGGACATCCGATTGGCGCAAGCGGCGCGCGGATTCTGACCACGCTTCTCTACGCGCTCCAGCAACGGAACCTCACACGAGGCGTCGCGGCGCTCTGCCTTGGTGGTGGCAATGGCGTGGCGGTGGCTGTGGAGCGGCTTAGATAACTCCACCATGCGCCTGTTTTGGCTATTGCAAATCGTGCCGAATCCGGCCGAGGAGGCGAAAGTCGGCTGTGCCTGTAACTGATTGAAATTGTTGGGCTCGTGTCGATGCGGCCATACTGATTTTCGCTTGACTTTCGCGCGGCACGCTCCTAGGATCAACCCCGGCCGTGACCTTCTCTGTCACACCACCAAGCCACCCTACTCATACACGGCCAACGCCAAGGAGATCGCATGCCGCTCGACGACCTGAAAGAACGCAACAAAGCCATCGACATCGCCGTCGGACAAATTGAAAAGCAATTCGGAAAAGGCTCCATCATGCGCCTCGGGCAGCGCAATTCCATCGCCCCGATGGAGACCATTTCCACCGGCGCCATCAGCATCGACTATGCACTCGGCATTGGCGGGCTCCCCCGGGGCCGCGTGATCGAGATCTTCGGGCCGGAGTCGTCAGGCAAGACGACGCTCGCGCTGCAGGTGATTGCGGAAGCACAACGGTCTGGCGGGATGGCGGCCTTCGTCGATGCCGAGCACGCGCTCGATGCGCAGTACGCCCAGAAGTTGGGCGTCGACCTGGACAATCTCTTGGTCTCGCAACCCGACCACGGCGAACAGGCACTCGAGATCGTCGAGGTCCTCATTCGCTCCGGCAGCGTCGACGTCGTGGTCGTGGACTCGGTTGCCGCACTCGTCCCGAAGGCAGAGATTGAAGGCGAGATGGGTGAAGCGCAGATGGGTCTGCAGGCGCGCCTCATGTCGCAGGCGCTCCGCAAACTGACGGGTGTCGTGTCAAAGTCGAAGACGATCCTGATCTTCATCAATCAGCTGCGCGAGAAGATCGGCGTGATGTTCGGCAACCCCGAGACGACCACCGGCGGACGCGCGCTGAAGTTCTATGCGTCAGTGCGCATCGACATCCGCCGCATCGCGAGCATCAAGGACGGCGACCAGATCGTGGGCGGCCGCACGCGCGTGAAGGTCGTGAAGAACAAAGTGGCGCCTCCGTTCCGCGAAGCGGAGTTCGACGTCATGTACGGCGAAGGCATTTCACGCGAGGGCGATCTGCTCGACCTTGCCGTCGAGAAGCGCATCGTCGAAAAAAGCGGGGCGTGGTTCGCGTACGGCGGCGATCGCCTGGGACAGGGTCGGGAAAACGCGAAGCAGTTCTTGAAAGAGAATCCCGAGATCCGTCAGGCGATCGAAGACCGCGTGCGCCGCGATCTGGGATTGCTGCGCGAGGCCGAAGTCGCGGCTGTCTAGGTGAACGCCGCTGCAGGTGATGGCGTGTAGACGGATTGACTCAGCACGGCAGTCGATGCCGACGGCCTCGACTGCCCGTGCCGTGTCCCGCAGAACGCTATTTCTTTTCTGCCGAGACCGTGATCATCGTGGCGACACGATCGGCGCCTTTCGACTCGTAATCGATCGTGACCTCTCGACCGGACATGGACGCGAGTCCAGCCACACCGCCCTGCGCGCCAGTCACTTTGGTCGAACTGGTGTACTGGAAAGTCTGCCCGTTCGCGAGCGTCAGCGTCATCTTTGCAGTATCGACTGACTTCAATTCTCCTTTGGCCGTTTCTGGCTTCTGCGCCTGACCGCCTCCCGGCGATGCCGGCGCCTGAGCTCCCGGAGCCCCGGGAGATCGCGGAGCAGGCTCCTGCGCGAGCGCTGAAAGGCTGAGCGCGGCAACGAACGCGAGTGAGCCGAGCATCGTGACAATTCCACGAGTCGTCAATTGCATGATTGGACCTCCGCCCGCCACTCGGCGAAGTGCGTGCCAAGCAGTTGTGTCGCAGTGAAGCGACTCCGACAAAACTCAAGCAGACGGGCGCCGCGTAACTCTTTCACGCGACCATGCGATCGGGTGCGTAAATTTTACTATCGCGCTGAGTCGGTGGCCAGCCCGGCAGATGCGGGCGGCGGTCCCTCGCCGAGGAATCGCGCGAGATCGCCCTTGGTCCCGCCGCGTTCCCACACTTTTGCGTAGACACGCTCGAGACTGGCACGGGTGACGGCCCGCATCGCGATCTGATTGGCAAGCTCTTCGGTCTGCAGGTACGGGTGATGAGTGAAGATCCACACATGCCCAAGCTCGTGCGCGATCGCGGCCTCGAGCTCGTCATCGGCGAGTGTACCGAGAAAATTCGCATCGATACTCAACGTGAAGGCCTTCTTCGGATCCGTCGGCGCCTCGACCGACATCATCAAGGCGTTACTCGGCACAATCGTGACCACCACCGCCGGCGTGAGCTGCAGTCGAGACTTGAGAGTCTCGACCAGAGACTGGATTCTTCCTTCGATCACAGCATCTGAATTCACACGCTCGTCTGCGAGAAGACTGGGCGTGAAGAACGGCATGAGAAACGCGATTTGCGCGATCAGTGCTGTTTCTCGCAGCAAGCGACAACGAGAGCGCATAGGGATGAGGCCCTCTTTCTAGACGTCCGTCCGAAATCACCAATTCCCTGGAGGAGCGTTGGCGGGAACGAGTGTGTGTACGTTTGAGTATCGGCACTGAAAACGTAACACAAGAGGGGTCGATTTGTGTCTTAAAACCTTACTGAGCTGCATAAAAATTTAGCGTAAAATTTTTACGCATCCAGCTCATCGAATTGGTTGGGTCACAAGCGCAGGTTGCTGCGGAGACTGGAGATCGGGGGGAAGGAAGCAGAAAGAGGCAGGTGTTCGCGAACCGCTTTCATACGGTGCTTTATTACATAGGCGCAAACCAGACTCGATGGAGTTCAGGACGGGCGCTAATCAGCAGCGCGAGGATGCTGCGACCCACCAAAAGAGTCAGATGCTACTGAGCTCGTCCTGCACTCGCTTGGCAAGTGTTTCGAGCGAGAACGGTTTCGAGAGGAGTGCGGCGCCGTGACCGGGCTCGCGACCGAAGGCGTCGTCGGCATAGCCGGAGACATACAAGACCTTCAAGCCGGGATGCCGACGCTCGAGGTGCCCGTACAACTCAGGGCCGCTCATACCAGGCATCAACACGTCCGTCACGAGCATGTCGATGGAGCCTGAATGATGGGCGAGCAACCGGATGGCGTCTCCCCCGCTCGACGCCTCGATCACCAGGTAGCCCTTCTGCTGGAGTACTGACCGCATGACTGCGCGGACGTCATCCTCGTCGTCGACGAGCACGATCGTCGGCGGCGCCTTCGCGTCGTCACCACCCGTCGACTTCGCTGCCTCACGTGACCCGTGGACAACGGCTGCTCGTTTCAACGCGATGGTCACCGCCGTTCCTTTGCCTACCTCGCTGTCGACGCCAATCGTGCCATCAAGCTGATGGACGATGCCGTACACGACCGGCAGCCCGAGGCCTGCGCTGAAACCGCCCGACTTCGTCGTGAAGAATGGCTCGAACAGATGATCCCTGGTGTGCGAGTCCATACCTCGTCCCGTATCGCGCACGGTCAGCCACACGTACTCGCCGGGATCCGAATCCGGGTGATTGCGCGCGCGGACCTCCTCAGCGATCGTCCCGGAGGTTTCGATTACGATCGATCCGCCGTCGGTCATCGCCTCCGCGGCGTTGCCAGCAAGATGCAAGAGCACCTGCTCCATCTGAGCTGAATCACCATCGATATATGGAAGGGCCGGGTCGAGGCTCAGTGTCAGGAGCGCCTTCGAACCCACGACATGCCGCAGGGCGGGTTCGAGCCTGGTCACGATCGCATTCAGATCGAGGGCCGTGCGGTCGATCGGCTGCTGACGGCCAACGGCGAGGAGCTGCCGCGTGACCGTCGCGCCGCGCGCAGCCGCGCGCATAATGGCATCGAGACGTGCGCGCGTCCGCTCGTCTGCGGACTGCTCGAGGAGCATTTCGGTGCTGCCGATGATTACCGTCAGCAGATTGTTGAAGGCATGCGCCACGCGACCCGCGAGCCTGCTCGTGGCTTCGAGCGTCTGCAGCTGGCTTCGTCGAACCGCGGCTTCCGCTGCCGCGCGTTCCGTCACGTCGATGGCGTGCCCAAGCACGTAGGGACGCACACCGGGCTCGGCGTATAGAACATTGCGATAGAGCCAGATTCGCTCCGTGCCGTCTTTGCGGACGACACGCATCACGCCGCTGTCGTGAGCATTCTCGCGAATACGCGCCAGGTAGTTGTCGAAGCGATTGCGTGTGCCAGGTGAGAGGAACTCGCGAAGGTTGCGGCCGATGCCGTCTCGTGGCTCGTATCCGAGGGAGTTGGCCGCGGCGGGGTTGACGGAGAGCACGATCCCATCGAGATCGTGGGTGCAGATCAGGCCGAGGCTGTTTTCGACCAGATCCCGATAACGCCTTTCACTGGAATCGAGGGAGTCGTTCGCCGATTCCGCCGTGCTGCGCGCGATGCGCTGCTCGATGGCAACCAGATCGCTGAGGAACCCACCCCTGAGATCGGGGAGATGAGGCATACGACCTTCTGACATGGCGACGAACCGGTACGCGACGACTGCCCGATGCTATCGCAACGTTTGCGATGCCGCAGTAAGGGAAATCCCCAAGCAGCTACGGAAAATACGCCGTTCGGAAAACGACTGCTCGGCTGCTCACGAAATGGCAAGGCTGACGGGCATCCGTATCCGTGAAATACCGGAGGCGAGAATGGATGAAGTTACCGCGAGCGAACCTGATGCTCCCAATCCGAAGCTGGTCGCAACTGGGCTGCTCCGCCTTCGCCCTTCGGGCTGCGGTGGACGCCTTCGCGCGATTCAACGGCTCACGATCGAAGCTCGCTCGCGTGGCACCCGCGACTGGCTCGCCTTTCGAAGCTCATTGAATCTGCGGCAGGCCGACCCTCCGCGCTTTGCGCTTTGCGTACGTGAGGATCCTTCGACTGCATTCACGAGCGACGGATGGTGGCCAGGGCCGGAATCGAACCAGCGACACCGTGATTTTCAGTCACGTGCTCTACCAACTGAGCTACCTGGCCTCTCGGACGCGTGGGTCGAAGCGCGTACGAACCTCCACTATAACATGCCGTATATGCTGCATTGACCCATCGGCCGCAGCGACGTACTCTGGTGAAAGTACCTTTTGACTACGCTCACAGCACGCTCTCCGAGAGAACTTCACTCATGAGAATCTTTCCACTGATCGTCGCGCTCGTCGTCTGCGGATGTTCCAGGTCGTCGACGGAGGCCGCAGCAGCGACGACGCCGGAAACGCCGCCGCAAGCCGCCGCACCGGCCGGCGCCGCACCCAAACCGGTTCCGGCACAGATTCCCAACGTGATCGCGCATGTCAACGGCGAAGACGTCACCAAAGCCGATCTCGATCGCGCCGTGCAGGCGCTCGAGGCTCGCGCCGGCGGTCCCGTCCCAGCCGAACAACGTGACCAGGTGGTTCGTGGAGTCCTGGATCAACTCATCGGCTACAAGGTCCTCGTTCAGGAAACCCACGCCCGCAACGTGACAATTCCCGATGCCGAGGTCGACGCCCGCATCGGGCAGATTCGTGGACAATTCCCCTCTGAAGCGGAGTTCACGCAAATGCTCGCGCAGCGGAACCTGACGCTCGACCAGGTGAAGTCCGATGCGCGGCAGGACATGGCGATCGCGAAATTGATCGAGGACGAGATCGCGTCGAAAGTCGCCGTGAAACCGGATCAGGTCACCGATTTCTATGCCAAGAATCCGGACCAGTTCAAACAGGGAGAGAGTGTGCGCGCCAGCCACATCTTGATCAGCGTGCCCAAGGGGGCCGATGCGGCGGCGAAGGCGCAGGCACGCGCGAAGGCAGAGCAAGTCTTGAAAGACGTGAAAGCAGGCGGCGATTTCGCTGCTCTCGCAAAGCAGCATTCCGCTGATCCTGGCAGCGCCGCCAATGGTGGCGATCTCGGCTTCTTCCAGCAGGGGCAGATGGTTGGTCCCTTCAACGACGCGGCCTTCAGCCTCGCGCCCGGCGCCATCAGCGAACTGGTGGAAACCGATTTCGGGTTTCACATCATCAAGGTTGCCGAGAAGAAGGAGGGCCGCACGATCCCGCTCGAAGAGGTCAGACCTCAGGTCGAGCAGTATCTCGAGCGCCTCAATCGCCAGGAGCAAACCGACACGTTCGTGAATGGACTGAAAGCGAAGGGCAAGATCGAAATCCTGATCTGAAGCGTGGAAGACAGAATCCAGGAGACGGTCCGTCTCGACGTGTGGTTGGATGTCGCGTGTCTCTTCAAGACGCGATCGGAGGCCAAGCGCGCGTGTGAAGGCGGCAAAGTGGACGTCAATGGTGATGGAGCCAAGGCCCACCGGTCGATCCGTGAGGGTGATCGCATCCGCATCGGCCGCGGCTTCGGACGCTACCAGGACGTCATCGTCCGCATCGCGATCGATCAACACGTCAAGAAGACCGAGGCGCGCGCGCTGTACGACGATGTGACGCCCAAGCCGACGGCCGAAGAAATCGAAGCCCGCCGCATCGAGCGCGCCTACCGCGCGGCCGCCCAGGCCGCCGGGACTCCCGATCGCCGCAGGCGTCGCGAGATCCGTCGATTCAAAGAGAGCGGTTAGCCCGCCGCCGGAAATTCAAAGCCAAGTTACGATTGCTTCCGTGCCCCGCAACCAGGAAGTCATCCGTCAATGGAAGCTGCTTCACGCGCTCGAGTCGTCACGCCATGGCGCCTCCATCGATGCACTATCGCAGGACCTCGAGGTCACCACCCGTACGATTCGAAGAGACCTGGCGGCGCTTCAGGAGGCAGGCTTCGCCCTGTACGACGAGCGCGATGACGATGGGCACGTCAAGTGGCGCCTCGATGGCCAGGTCCTGAAAGGAATCGACACCAGCTTCACGCTCTCTGAGCTCTGTGCCCTGTACTTGAGCCGAAACCTCCTCGAAGCGGTCGCCGGCATCCCGTTTCAACGCGATCTGACCAATGCGTTCGGACGGCTCGCGAAGCTGTTGTCGCCGCGCATGCGGCAGTTTCTCGACCGCTTGCCCACGGTGCTCGTCGCAAAGCCCGGTCCGCGTGCGCGCGGGGGCGCAAGCTCACCCGAGATCGTGGCGCGTCTGCTCGAAGCGACGTTGCATTTTCGTGTCACCATCATGCGGTACCACTCCGTCTCGAGCGGACGCATCAAGGACTACCTCGTCCATCCATACCGCCTCGCGTTCGCCCAGGGCGGCCTCTATCTGCTGGCCTACGTCCCCGAATACAAGGCAGTTCGCACCTTCGCGATCGACCGGATCGCGTCGGCATCGCTCGAGAAACAGACGTTCACCGTCATCCACCCGGTCAGTGACGATGTCTTCGCCAATTCATTGGGTGTAAACACCGGACCGCCCGAGCGAGTAGAGATTGAATTCGATGCGCGTGTGGCTCCTTACGTCCGGGCGCGAGTCTGGCACCCTTCGCAACAACTCGAGGAGGCCCGCGACGGGGGCGTGGCGGTGACGTTGAACGTGTGCCACGATTGGGGACTGCGAAGCTGGATCCTCAGTTGGGGCCCGTTCGCTCGGGTGGTGTCACCCGCACACCTCGCGAAAGAGATTCACGCCGATCTGGAGGCGGCGAGTACGCGGTATGTGGCGCCGCCGTCTCCGTAACCCGCAATTGCGGACACCTATGAGAGCACCACTTCGGTTCGTCCTTGCGGCGCTGGCCCTCCTGCTGTTTCTTGGCGGCCCGTCGCTCCTGCGTTTCTACACCGACTGGTTGTGGTTCGGTGAAGTCGGCTATCAAACCGTCTTTCTCACCATTTTGCGGAGTCAGGGGACGCTCTTTTCGCTGACCTTCATCGTCGCGACGGCGTGGTTCGTGGTGAATCTGAACGTGGCGCTGGGCGCCATCGGCAATGTGCGTCCGGTCTTCACCACCCGGGAAGGGATTCAGGTCACCTTGCCCGGAGGACGGCAGCTTCGGACGCTGGCGCGTGGTGCTGCCCTGCTGCTGGCGGCCATCATCGGCCTTTTCTTTTCCGGACGTTGGGAGGAATGGCTTACCTGGCGATTCGGCGTGCCGTTTGGCGTCCAGGACCCGATCCTCGGACGGGACGTCGCCTTTTACGTCTACTCGTTACCCTTCCTGCGTCTGGTGCAACGCACTGCGCAGACGTTGGTCGTGCTGGCGGCTGTGAGCACAGCCGCAATCTATCTCGTCTCAGGGCAGCTGACGTCCGGGTTCCCGGCGCGGCTCTCACCGTCGCCCGCCGCACGCCGGCATTTGATTCTGCTGGCCGGCACGTTCTTCCTCCTGCTGGCGTGGGGAGCCTGGATGCAACGCGCAGAGCACCTGATCGAATCATCGGGGCTCATTTACGGCGCCAGCTACGCCGACGTGTACGGACGCATGCCGGCCGCATTGCTGCTGATGGCGGTTGCCCTCATCGGCGCCGCGCTCGCCGCCTGGCAGGCGTTTGATTCACGCAACTGGCCAATTCCTCTCGCCATCGGTCTCTATCTTCTCGTCTCGATCGGCGGTGAGGTCTACAGTTCTCTGCTGCAGCGGTTCATCGTCACTCCCAACGAACAGGTGCGCGAGACGCCGTTCATCGAGAACAACATCGCGGCGACGAGACGGGCGTTCGGACTCGAGGCTGTCGAGGAGCGGCCGCTGTCAGGCGATGCGTCGTTGACCCGCGCCGACATTGCCAACAATGCGGCCACGCTCGAAAACGTCCGGCTCTGGGACCACCAGCCGCTGCTCGAGACGTTCGGGCAAATCCAGGAGATTCGGACGTACTACGATTTCGCATCGGTCGACAACGATCGCTACCGCATCAACGGCGCTCTCCGCCAGGTGATGCTGTCGGCACGCGAGCTGAACTCGGCCAGCCTGCCGAATCGAACGTGGGTGAACGAGCGCCTGACCTTCACCCATGGCTACGGCCTGACGCTCGGACCGGTCAACCAGGTCACCAGCGAAGGCCTTCCCGTCCTCTTCGTTCGCGACCTGCCGCCGCAATCCACGGTCGATCTGAAGATCGATGAACCCAGTATCTACTTCGGAGAGCTGACCAACGACTTCGTGATCGTGCGGACCAAGACGCGGGAATTCCATTACCCGCGCGGTGACGAAAACGAATTCACGCAGTACGCCGGCAGCGGTGGCGTCGCGCTCGGTTCACTGTGGCGCAAGCTGGTGTTTGCTCTGCGGTTCGGGTCCTATCAGATTCTCCTCAGTGACGACATCGGACCTGAGAGCAAGATCCTCTTCAATCGCAATATCCGCGAGCGCATCCAGACGCTGGCGCCATTTCTGCGGCTCCTCGATCAGGATCCATATCTGGTTGTCGCCGATGGGCGCCTCTTCTGGCTGTTCGATGCGTACACGGCTAGCACGTACTATCCGTACTCGACTCCATCCGGCCCCGTGAACTACATCCGCAACTCGGTGAAGTTCGTCATCGACGCCTATAACGGCACGACGACGGCCTATCTGGCGGATCCGAACGATCCCATCGCGGCGACCTACGCGCGCATCTTTCCCGGCATGTTCAAGCCGCTCGACGAGATGCCGGCCAGTATCCGCTCGCACGTCCGCTATCCCGAGGACATCTTCGCGCTTCAGGCGCAGGTCTTCACCACCTACCACATGACGCAACCCGCGGTGTTCTACAACCGTGAAGATCAGTGGGAGGTTCCGAGTGTTGACGATGGCAGCGAGAGCCGGGCGATGCAGCCGTACTACACCATCATGCGGCTGCCCGGCGAACCCGAGGCCGAGTTCATCCAGATGCTGCCATTCACGCCGCGACGGCGCGACAACCTCGCTGCGTGGCTCGTCGCGCGCAGCGACGGCGAGCACTACGGCAAGATGCGTGTTTTCGAGTTTCCGAAACAAAAGCTCGTGTTCGGCCCGCGGCAGGTCGTCGCGCGCATCTCACAGGATCAGGTAATTTCGCCGCAGATCACGCTATGGAATCAGCAGGGCTCACAAGTGATCTGGGGCACGCTGATGGTGATCCCGATTGAGGAGTCGCTGATCTACGTTCGGCCGTTGTATCTGCGGGCGTCCGGTGGCCGGATACCTGAACTCACCCGCGTCATCGTCGCCTACGAGAACCGCATCGTGATGGAGGAAACGCTCGAGGCCGGGCTCGCGGAGCTCTTTGGTGGCAAGACAGCTCCGGCCCCGTCCACGTCCACCGCTGCCCCTGTCGCCGCTCCGCCAGGAAACGCTGCGTCCCCATCGGCGGCGAGCCCGGAGCTCGCAGGGTTGGCGGCTGAAGCGCAAGCGCACTACGAGCGCGCCGTGGCTGCACAGAAAGGCGGCGATTGGGCGACTTACGGCGACGAACTGCGACAGCTTGGACAGGTACTCGAGCGGATGAAGGGGGCGCGGTAACCAGGTAGCTGGGTAGCTGGGTCATGCGGTTCAAGCTGACGATCGAGTATGCCGGCACTCGCTACAGCGGCTGGCAGATCCAGAAGAACGCTCGAACGATTCAGGGAGAACTCGAGCGGGCGATCGCCGAGGTGGCCGGAACGCGCGAATTCGAGGTGTACGGATCTGGCCGCACCGATGCCGGCGTCCATGCACTTGCCCAGGTCGCACACCTCGATCTCGTTACGTCAGTACCGCCGGACTTGTTGATGCGCCGCATCAACGACCAGCTCCCCTCGGACATCAACATCCTCGGCATGCAGAAAGTCCGGCACACCTTCCACGCCCGTCACAGCGCTCGCTCGCGCACCTATATCTACCAGGTCGCTCGTCGACGGACCGCGTTTGCCAAGCCGTTTGTCTGGTGGGTCAAGGACGATCTCGACGTCGCTCGAATGCGTCAGCTCAGCGAACGTCTCGTTGGGTTCCACGACTTCCGGTCGTTTTCCGACGACGACCCTGGCAAGAAATCGACAACCGTCCAATTGAACGCGCTCGAGATCAAGGAGCTCGGGGACCTCATCCTGTTTCGTGTCGAGGGATCACATTTCATCTGGAAGATGGTGCGCCGGCTTGTCGGCGTGATCGTGGAAGTCGGCCGCGGTGGTCTGTCAGCTGACGAAGCGCTCGCGCTGCTCTCGACTGATTCCGAGTTGCCGGCGCGCCTGACGGCACCAGCTTCAGGGCTTTTCCTGGAACAGGTGCGCTACGACGGTGATGCAACTCCCAGGCGCTCAATTGGGGTCGGGGGTCATTTGTTGTGGACATTTCCCGCCGTGGATTCCTTCTGAAGTGTCCTGATCAAATGACCCCCGACCCCATTACTACGGCCGGTTGCTGGCGGGCGGCGTAATGCCGCTGAGACGCAGATAGACGACGAGCTGTCCGTAAATGTCCTGGCTATGCGACATCGAGAAGTAGATGACGCGCAGACGGCTCGCAGTCGGACCCATGAATGGCAGCGAAGCCACGCGCTCGGACAGTTGCTGATCGTTGAACTCCTTGAGCACCGCGGCGCCGTACTCGTTCACCTGCCGAAGCGCCGCGACGATGTCGGCCTTCGACGTCGCCTGGGTGTTCACCATCGGAGCCGGCGTCTTTCCTCCCAGAGTGCTGAGCAGCTTCACGTCGATCCCCGCGACGTGCATCAGCCGCTGACCGAAACTCTCCTGCGGCGGTGTCGGCTTGAATCCATATTTGTCTTCGGGCATCGCCTCGGCCTCGCCGATCAGCAACGCATAGCTTCTGCCCCAGTCACCAAGCACGTCGCACTGCACCGTGGTGCATGCAGGAGCGCCCCCACCTCCACGGCCCTGCGCCTGTGCCGTCGGAGCAGCGGCCAGGACCGCGATCGTGCCCATCATCACTACCAATCCACGTTTCATGAAGCCTCCCGAGATATCCAATCGTGCGCTAAAGCGTTTCTCTCAAAAGTTCCACCAGACGTCGCCAGTGGAGATCCGATGCCTCCTGATCGAACGCGATATGACCCGTGACGGCAAAGCCGTGCTTCGCCTTGACGTAGATCTCGATTTTATGCGGAACTCCGGCATCGGTGAGCGCCTGGTCGAGCCGCACCTGCTGTTCGGTCGGAAAGCTCGCGTCGATCTCGGCGGCGCCAACGTAGACGCGGGCACGCATCTGAGGAGCCAACAGGTGAGGACTGTCGGCTTTGTCGGTTGCGAGCGAGCCGCCGTGGAAGGATGCCGCAACAACGACCCGATCGGAAAACGTTCCGGCCGCGCTGAGCGCATAGCCACCACCCATGCAATAGCCCAGGGCACCGATGCCGTCCCGCTTCACCGACGGGTGCTGGTCCAGCCGCGCAATCACCAGGCGCGTGTCGCGCATGACCATCGCGTGATTGATGGATGCAATCATGCTTTTGAATCGCTCGCGCTCCGGCCCCTCAGAGGCAACGACATCCGGTGCGAATGGCGCGAATGGTGTTCGGTAGTAGAGGTTCGGAAGGGCGACCACGTAGCCGTTCGAGGCCAGGCGTTGAGCCATACCGGCCAGTTCGGGCCTGATGCCAAATGCATCCATATAGAGCACGACCGCGGGCCACGGGCCGACGCCCGTCTCGGGCGTGAAAACATGAAGGTCCAGGACGCCATCGTCCGTCTTCAAATCGATTCGTTCGACACTCATCGTTTCACTCGCGAGCATTCTACTTCTCGCGCTCGCTCGTGCACGAAGTCCCGAAGCTCACGAAGAGCAACTACCTTCGGTGACGTTCGTGACACTCGTACGCTTCGTGAAACGTCGTGCTTACGCGGTGGCGGGCAGGGCGAAAGCGTGCGGCCCGATTTGCTGGAACTCGTCGAAACAGGGAACGTGCCGCGGCTCGCTGCGCAGCTCACGCAGCAGCTGTCGAATCGGAACGTGCGTGCCGTTCATCAGGACGGCTCGAACAGTCGGCCGCAGCGTGCGGATGTTCTCGAGGAGGCTGACTCCCGAGGAGTCGCCGACGCTGGCGTTGATCATCACCAGGTCGAGATATTCGAGACGGCACTGCCGGATCGCACCGTTGGCATCTACTGCCGTACGGATATCGATGCCATCCTCGTCGGCGATGTCCGCCATCGCCGTCGGGTGACCGGCATCGAGATCGACGACGAGCAAACGAACGGGGGTATCCACCACCCCCTGGCGTAGCAAGGAATCGTCCAATCGGGGCGTTGCGCAGATCTGCACTGGACACAGTTTTGCTCACGCGCGGCCTGCGCCGCATCGGTCGCTCGTCTCCCTCGAGCGCCTGGTGCGTGAAGACTGGAGTCAGTATGTCGACCGCTCGCCTGCTTGCCAGCATCCGTCGCGAGTTCCAGGAACATCCCGGCATCGTCGTCACACTCCCACAGGCGCAGAGGCGCTGGTCCCTCGATAAAGCCCAGTGTATGGAGGTATTCGACGCGCTGCTCGAAGAAGGGTTCCTGCGGCGAATCGATGACATGTATTTGTGGCGTGACGCGCCCGCGCCGCAGTTCCGAATCACTCGCTGACACATCGCGTCGATCACGCCGCCGGCGCGTGTGCGAGCGCGCCTGGCGGCATCAAGCCCCTGACCGCAGGGGCCAGTGCCTTGTCCGCACGGCCCGCGCATCGCCTTACAGATTCGGTGACCAGGATTCAATATTGGTCGACCGAAATCGCACAGTCTGATCCTCGCTACGTCGTCCTTGTTCTGGACCGCCGTCTCTGGCACAGTAGAACTCAGCCCCCTTAATGGAGCGTCATTATGAAGGCCCGTCAACACTGGCTCGTCGCCATCGGACTCGTCCTCCTGGCCGTGCCGGCGTTTGCCCAGCAGTCATCTCCGGCGGGGCGGATCAAAGTGGTCTCCGGATCCGCGTTTGTCGTCCGGTCCGGCGGAACGATCCCGGCCGAAGTCGGTCAAACCGTCTTCGAGTCGGATAGCCTCAGGACCGGTGACGATGGCCGTCTCGGTATCACGCTCGATGACGACACCCGATTGTCGCTCGGTCCCAGCAGCGAAGTTCGCCTGAACTCTTTCCGCTATGCACCGGCGCAGGGTTCCATTGGTCTTGCTATGAGCTTCCTGCGCGGTATCGCTGTGTACGTATCCGGTCAGATCGCGAAGCTCGCACCCGACTCCGTCCGTCTCGAAACGCCGTCGGCCATCGTGGGCGTCCGGGGAACTTCGCTAGCGCTCCACGTCGTACCTGAATGACCTTCGCGCGCAGAGTCGTCGCACTGGTGACGGTTGCCGCAGGCCTGCAGTGGGCCTGCGGTCCGCTCCGGTCGCGAACTCCGCAACCGAAGGGGCAAGCGACCGTGGTCATCCTTCCAGAGTCCGACGGCACTGTCGGCCGCGCCACTGTCTCCAATCCGAATGGCAGTGTCGAGCTCAGCACGGCGCGGGCCTCGACCCGGGTCGTGCCGGGCGTGGCACCAGAGGTCGTCACAGTGATGAGTGAGGCGGAGGTGATGCGGCGGTTTGGCGATGCCATTGCCGCGCAACCTCCGGCCCCAGCCCACTTCACCTTGTATTTCGAATTCGATTCGGACGAACTGACCGCGGAGAGCCGAACGCTCGTGAGCCAGGTTCAGGACTCGGTCAGGATGTATCCCGCGCCGCAGGTGGCCGTCGTCGGCCATACCGATACCAGTGGATCGGCTACTGCGAATATCGCGCTCGGGCTCAGGCGAGCCGAAGTGGTCCGGATGCGGCTGATCGAGGCGGGCGTGGATCGCTCAGCCATCGTCGTGACCTCGCATGGCGAGGCGACTCTCCTCGTGCCCACAGCCGACAACGTCAACGAGCCCAGGAATCGCCGAGTCGATATCACGGTGCGATGAGTCCACGTTATCGCAGGATCCTGCTGCTCTGTGGCCTGCTTCCCACACTGGCCGCAGCCCTGCTCTCCCTCACCCGGCCGGCGGCACTCGTCAATCTCGAATTTTCGGTGTACGACATGCTGGTACGCTGGACGCCGACGCGTCTGCCCAGCGGGAAGATCGTCATCGTCGACGTCGACGAGAAGAGCCTGGCCAGGGTTGGCCAATGGCCCTGGCGGCGCGACATCATCGGACGCCTCGTCGACCGCCTCCGCGACAGCGGGGCTGCCGCTGTGGCGCTCGACATCATGTTCCCTGAAAGCGACCGCTTCGAGGGATCCGGGATATCGCCCGATGCCGTCCTCTCCGAGAGCCTGCGCCGCGGTCGTGTGATCCTCGGGTACGGCCTGTTGTTCGATGCGACACGTGACGCCCCGAAGCCGTGCGTCCAGCACGCGCTCGGTCTGCCGATCATCCGCAGCGCTGGCGTGCAGACTGACGACCCGTTCTTTCGCGCGACCAGTGCGATTTGCAATATCCCGACGCTGACCGCTGCCGCACAAGCCTCGGGTTTCCTGAACGCCGCGCCCGATCCTGACGGTATCCTTCGCCGCGCACCGCTCCTGATGCAGTATGACGAGCGCGTTTACCCCGCCTTGTCGCTTGCAGCTGTGCGCTCGACGAGCAGCGTACAAGACCTCGTTCTGCGTGTCGCCAACGTCAACACCGCGGCTCTCGGCCTTGCTGGACAGGATGTGCCGCTCGACGGCAAGAGCAACCTGCTACTGCGCTATCGGGGCTCGAAACGGACCTTCCCGTATATCTCCGCCGTGGACATCCTCGATGGGCACGTCGACCCGTCCGAGTTCCGCGATCGAATCGTCTTCGTCGGCACTACGGCGCTCGGCACGCGCGAGGTCGTGGCCACTCCGCTCGACACGCTCTTTGTCGGCGTCGAAGTCCAGGCGACGGTCGCCGACAACCTGCTGCAGCGAGACTTCATGTACCGGCCGGAGCACGGCATCACGCTCGAGACACAAGCGGTGATCGGTCTGGGTACTATTACCGCGCTCATCGTCGCGCGGTTCGGCCTCGTGTGGGGTGCGATCGCCGCGATCTCGTTCCTGATCGCATCGTGGACAGGATCGCAGTCACTGCTGGCGACCGACGGCGCCTACTTCTCTCCGCTGTACCCCTCCATGAGTTTGCTGGCGAGCCTTGCAGCAATGACGGTCGCCGGCTTCGGCGTCGAGCGCCGGCGTGCCGAGCGCGCTGGCGTGGACAAGGCCAAGTCGCACCGCCTGATGGTGCAGACGCTGTTGTCATTGACCGGCATTCGCGACCTCGAGACCGGCCGCCACTCCAAGCGAACGCAGAGGTACACGAGAGTGATCGCCGAGGAGTTGGCGAAGCATCCCAACTACCGGGATTACCTGACGCCTGAACGAATCGAGTTGTTGGCCAGCCTGGCGCCATTGCATGACATCGGCAAGGTCGGCGTGCCCGACCGCGTTCTGAACAAGCCCGGGCATCTGAACCCCGAGGAACTCGCCGAGATGCGCCGGCATCCGCGACACGGACGCGACGTGATCGAAAACGCCGAGCGCGCGGCGGGCGTACGCGACGACGTGGCGCTGGCAGTCGCGAAGGACATCGTCTATACGCACCATGAGTGGTGGGACGGGTCGGGCTATCCCGAAGGCCTGCGCGGCAACGCCATCCCGATCCCGGGCCGGGTAATGGCCGTCGTCGACGTGTATGACGCGATTATCACGCGCAAGCTGTACCAGACGCCGATGTCCAACGAGGAAGCGGTCGCACACATCGCCCAGTCCAGAGGCTCGCACTTCGACCCCGCCGTAGTGGACGCGTTCGTGAAGGTCGCTCCTACCCTGCACGTCCTGTCGCAGGAACCTGAGGGATAAAACTCCCGGTTCAGGCTCAAGGCGAACCACGAACCTAGGAACCGCGAACCGCGGACGCCGAACCCAGAACCTCGAACGTCGAACAGGAACTCTGAACACGAACCCGGAACCTGGAACCGGGAACCGGGAACCGTATAGACTCCTGCCATGTCCCGTGTCATTGTGCGGATCAGCGCAGCGACGCTCGCCGTTGCGTGGCTCGTGTCGCCGTTGTTCGCTCAGCGCGACGCGTCACCCGAGCCAGCCCTTCCACGGCTGCTCCGCGACTACCAGCCAGTGACGGCCGAGCGGCTGCTGTCGCCCGAAGAGCAGAACTGGCTGATGATTCGCCGCACGTACGACGGATGGGGCTTCAGTCCGCTGACCGACATCAACGCCGACAACGTGGGGCAGCTGCAACAACTCTGGAGGGTACCGACCGACGAGCCCAAGGTGCACGAGGCGGCACCGGTGGTCAACGGCGGCGTGATGTTCGTGTCGACGCCGAACAACCAGGTCATGGCGCTGAACGCTGTGACCGGAGAGGTGTTATGGCGCTATCGCCGTCCGCGTCCCAAAGACGTGTTCGTGCTTCACGACACCAATCGCGGTGTAGCGCTGTACGGCGACAAGGTGTTCTACGCTGCGGCGGAGGCCGTGCTGGTCGCGCTCGACGCGCGGACCGGCAAGGAGGTCTGGACCAAAACTGTCGCCGACAACAGTTCCGCCTACTACATCACGCTCGCGCCGCTCGTCGCGGGCGGCAAGGTGATGGTCGGGGCGTCGGGTGGCGAGTTTGGCGTTCGCGGATTCGTCGCCGCGTTCGACCTGGAGAACGGCAATGAGCTGTGGCGAACCTACACCGTGCCCGCCCCGGGCGAACCAGGCAGTGAGACGTGGCCGAAGGGCGATCAATGGAAGACCGGCGGCGCTCCTGTATGGGTGACCGGCAACTACGACCCGGAGACGAACCTGGCATATTGGGGTACTGGCAACGGTGGTCCGTGGATGGGCGATCAACGACCTGGCGATAACCTCTACGTCGCGTCAACGATTGCGCTCGATGTGGCGACGGGACAGATCAAAGGGCACTTCCAGTACAACCCGAACGAATCGTGGGACTGGGATGAAGTCTCGCCGCCGATTCTCGTCGACTACCAGCGCAACGACCGCACGATCAAGGGGCTGGTCAACGTCGCGCGCGACGGATACGTGTGGTTCCTCGAGCGCGGCACCGGACCAATTCGTTTCGTCGAAGGCAAGCCTTTCGTCACGCAAACCGTGTTTCGCAGCCTCGATCCGGTAACTGGACGGCCCGATGTCGATCCTGCGCGAAAACCAGGTACCGGCAAGCAGGCTGACTTCTGTCCTGGTCCGCACGGCGGCAAGAACTGGCCGCCCATTGCCTTCAGCCCGCGGACACGCATGATCTACATCCCGGCCAACAACGGATTGTGTGGCATCCTGACCGGCGTGCCGATCAAGTACCAGAAGGGACGATCGTTTGCGGGCTCGCAGTCCGGTGGTCAGTTCACGGCGCCCGACGTCGACCACATCGGTGAGGTGCAAGCGTGGAACGTCGATACCGGCGAGAAGGCCTGGACGTATCCCTACCCCACCAGTCCGACATGGGGCTCGATGCTCGCAACCGCTGGAGGACTGGTGTTCACCGGCGGTACGAACGACCGGAAGATCCACGCGTTCGATGCGGCAACGGGAAAGCTTCTGTGGGAATTCGAGACCACATCAGGCATCGTCGCGCCGCCGACCACGTTTTCGGTCGACGGCAAGCAGTACCTTGCCGTGCACAGCGGGTGGGGCGGCGACCCACGCGGCATGAACAACGGACTGAATCGTCTCTTCCCCGGTCAATATCCCGAAGTGCCGGAGGGCGGAGCGGTGTACGTCTTCGCACTGCCCTGATGTCGTACTTCCATGATGTCAAGCATCTTTGACACCGCTCATTCAGCCTGCGGTGGGTTATGCGAAATGTTGCAATCTGGATTGAGAGCCTGTGGGAGGACATCGGTCGAGGATTGCGCGGGCTAGGCCGCAGCCCCGGGCTCGTCGCCGTCAGTGCCGTGTCCCTCGGACTGGGCATCGGCGTCAACGCTCTGCTCTACATGGGCGTGAGCACCATTTACTTTCACCAGCCAACGATCGCGCGCGCCGATCGTGTCGTAGGCGTCGAACCGGGTAACGCGAATCAGTTCTCCTACCCCAACTACCTTGACCTGCAGGGCGTCAACAACTTCGATGGCGTCGTTGGGTTCAGGACGGCATCCCTGAATCTGGGCTCCGGCGATCGCGTGACACCGGTCGGCATTCTCAATGTGACCGCAAACTTTTTCGATGTCCTCGGCATCACGGTCATGCAGGGGCGCACCTTCTCTGCCGCCGAAGCCGCCGCCGAGCGCGAGCCGCGTCTCGTCGTCGTGACCTTTGCGTTTTGGCAACGGCGCCTGCACACGGACCCGAACGTCGTTGGTCGCACGCTGACACTCAATGGCGAACCGTTCATGATCGCTGGCGTGTTGCCCGAGCGGTTCAAGGCAATCACCGGCTGGATGGCACCCCAACTCTACGTTCCTGTAAGCCGCCTGACGATGCCGACCCTCAACGAACGAGGCAGTCCGAGCCTCACGGTGCTGGCCAGGTTGTCGCCTGACGCAACCCCGGTTCAGGCACAAGCCGCCGTGACCGCACTGGGAGCATCGCTCGAACGCGCCTATCCTGCGGAGAACGAGCGCATGGCGCAGCCGGCCAGCGTCTTTCCGGCCGCGGAACTGCAGTTCCGCGGCACGCCAGTCGGTTTCCGGGCGGCAGCCACGATGGCGCTCACGGCGGCAGGATTGGTACTCATCATCGCGTGCATCAACGTGATGGGACTGTTGATGGTCCGTGCAGCGCAGAGAAGCCAGGAGATCGCGATTCGCATCGCGCTGGGAGCGGGACGACGACGCCTCGTTCAGGCGATGCTCGTCGAAGCGCTCCTGGTCGTGCTCGCGGGGGCAGCAGTGGGTCTGCCACTCGCCTTCCTGCTCAATCGGATCCCGTTCGTCAACCAGATGGCACTGATGCAGGATGCGATGGCGGTCGATGGCCGGCTCATTCCTTTTGCTCTGGCGATCATCGTCGGCGCGACTGCCGTCTGCGGCCTTGTCCCTGCCTTGCGATCGACGCGTCTCGACGGCACCGCAGGCGTTCGTTCCAGCGTGGATGCCGTGACGCCGCGCCTTGGCCTGCGCCAGGGACTGGTCATCGCCCAGTTGGCGATCTCCCTTGTTCTGGTCGTCGCGACGCTGCTCTGCGTCAGAAGTCAGGAGCACATCACGCATGTAGACGTCGGGTTCGACTTCGACCGCGGGATCGTCGCTCGGTTTGGACTCGACCCTGTTCGCTACCCAGATGACGAGCGGCCGCGCTTCGCTGATCGCATCGTGGAACGCATCGAGCAGATTCCTGGCGTGTCATCTGCCTCCGCCGCCACGCTCGTCCCGCTGGGTGGTGATTCGCTGATCCGCAGCTTCCACCCTGCCGGCCGCACCGACATCCCCGGCACGCGGCCCTCCACGTTCAGCGTCGGGCCGCGATATTTCCAGGCGCTCGGGATCCCGTTCGTACAGGGACGGGACTTCGACAGAACCCACGTCGCCGGCGGATCTGTCGTTGCGATCGTCAACGAGACATATGCGCGAACCTACTTCCGAAACTCGCAGGCGCTGGGACAGCGGGTCCAGACCGCCAATGAACCAGACGCGACGATCATCGGGGTCGTGCGAGACCACCGCATCGACACGATCGGTGAGGCGCCGAAATCGGTGGTGTTCTATCCTTACGCCCTACGGCCGGGCCGTCTGATCGTGCATGCGAAGACGACGGTGGATCCGGAAGCGCTCGTCTCTGCGATCGCAAGAGCGATTGACGACGTTGATCCGAGTGCGCCGGTGAGCGTCGACACGCGTCGTCAGTCGGCAAGCCTCGAGATGACGATGCGGGGCGTTGCAACCGGCATGGTCGGCGGCATCGGCGTCGTCGGGCTGCTGCTCGCGATGGTCGGACTTTACGGGGTGATGACGTTTGTCGCGGCGTCTCGCACGGCGGAGGTCGGTGTGCGCATGGCGCTTGGCGCATCAGCGAGCCGTATTCGCGTGGAGATGCTGCAACGTGGCGGCTCGGTCGTTGCGATCGGCGTCGTTGCAGGCGCCGCCGCGTCTGCCGTGGTCATGCCCGCTCTCGGCACGTTTCTCGCTGGCATCAGTCCGTTCGACCCGGCGGCGTTCGGCCTCGCCGCCGCGGTCCTTGCCATCGCTGGTCTCGGCGCATCGTACGTGCCGGCGTTACGGGCCTCGCGAGTTGACCCGATGCGCGCGCTCAGGAACTCGTAGAGTCAGCTCGATCCCAGCTCCTTCATCAGCGCATCGAGCTGCTGGTACTGGAGGCAGCCGCCGGTGGGTGGACTCTCGGGACATCCGGTCGATCGCCAGCCGTAATCGTCTTCGAGGATTTTCGCGAGCTCCGGCTTCGTCTTCCCCTCCTTGATCAGACCAATGAGTCGGGTGCGCATCGTTTCGAGGTCGGCTCTGAACTTCACGAC
>JBKPNV010000144.1:0-20604 GCA_046732795.1 Acidobacteriota bacterium | reverse complement strand
ATGTCGAGTGCAACGCGATCGTTCGGATCGTTGAAAGTCGGAACCAGCACGACTTCGTTTGCCATGTAGAAGTTGGCGTAGCTCGCTGGCAAACGCTCGCCATTCATCATGACCGCGCGTGGAAACGGGATCGTGACGATGCGAAGGGCGGCAACGCCGGGTGCGTTGGAGGCATGTTCGAGACGGTGCAGGTTGTCCATCGAGCGCACGTGGTTGTCGTCAGCGGGGTCCGGTTCGACCGCCAGAAGTACCGTGTCGCGTGCGACGAACCTGGCGACGTCGTCGATGTGGCCGTGCGTGTCGTCGCCGACGCATCCCTCACCGAGCCATATCGTGCGATCGACGCCGAGCCAGCGCGCGAAAATGCGCTCGTAGTCCGTGCGCGACAACCCAGGGTTTCTCACCTGCGTGTCGCTCAAAAGCCATTCCTCGGTGACGAGGAGTAGCCCGTCTCCATTGACCTCGATTCCGCCACCTTCGAGGACGATGGGCTGGCCGTTGTCCAGCCGCGGCTCTTCGCGGCGCAGCCCGGTCAGGGAACCGATCGCGGTTCCGATCTGATCGTCGAGCGCCCAGTTGTCGTACTTCGCCCACGCGTTGAACTTCCAATCCAGCAGAACGACTTCACCGGCATCACTGCGTACGCCGATTGGCGCCGAGTCTCGAAGCCACACGCGATCGGTTGGGACGACGTGCAAGCGAATCCGATCCAGCCGGGCTGCGTGCGCGATCAGCGTCGTGCGAGTCGATTCGGCGGCCTCTTCCGATTGGCACAGGATCTCAACCGGTTCGTGCAGTGCGAGGACGCGGGCGATCTCCGCATACACCCACGGGATCGCTCCGAACTTTCCCGGCCAGTCCGGTTCGTGGTGCGGCCACGCAATCCACGTGGCGCGGTGAGGCTCCCACTCCGCGGGCATTCGGTACGGCGAACCAGGACGGGTCACACGCCGAGATACCGATTGAGGATGGGACCGTACGCGTCGATGCGTCTGTCGCGGAGGAATGGCCAGTTGCGGCGAACCGTCTCGATCAGCTCCGGATCGCATCGCGCCAGGAGGACCTCTTCGCTCTCACCGGCTTCGGCGATGTAGCGTCCGAACGGATCGACGATGAACGAGTGGCCGAAGAAGGTGATGCCATCGGTACCTGGTTCATCTTCATGGCCAACGCGATTTGGCGCAGCGACGAACACGCCATTCGCAATCGCATGCGACCGCTGAATCGTGCGCCACGCGTCGACCTGGGCCTGTCCCCATTCGGCACGCTCGGACGGATGCCAGCCGATTGCCGTGGGATAGAACAACACCTGGGCGCCGAGAAGCGACGTGATCCGCGCCGCCTCCGGGTACCACTGATCCCAGCAGATCAGGACGCCGATCGTCGCATAGCGCGTCTTCCACACTTTGAATCCGCCGACCTGGGGTGAATCGTCACCGGGCGTGAAGTAATACTTCTCGTTGAACAGCGGGTCGTCTGGAATGTGCATCTTGCGATAGACGCCGAGCAAGGAACCATCCGCATCGATGATGGCGGCCGAATTCCGGTAGACACCGGCCGCCTGTCGCTCGAACACCGGAACCACCAGAACAATCGCCAGCTCTTTCGCTAACCGCTGCATCGCCGCCGTCGTGGGGCCTGGAATCGATTCAGCAAGATCGAATCGCTCACTCTGCTGCGATTTGCAGAAGTACGGCGACTGAAAAAGCTCCTTCAGACAGACGATCTGCGCGCCCTTTCCGGCCGCTTCCCGGACCAGCCGCTCCGTGCGTTCCAGGTTCGACGCGACGTCTGCGGTCGCATGATCCTGAATCAGGCCGACAGTGAATGGATTTCCTTCCATGTTTTCGTCCGTTGTGCGGGGTCCAATGCGAATTTTGTGCTCGTTGCGATAACCGCACAACGGGCGTGGCGAGCGAAGACCGCCAAACCGACGTTTCAGTGTACGGTACCAGCAGCCTGTAAACTGTAGAGTGATGCCGCAAGCCAAGAGCCCGGAACCCAAGGCCCGCAACCAGTCGCCGGCACAGCCACTCCGAGAGGTCAGAGCCGAGAGCGGAACGAGCAAGGCGGATATGCCGGATTCGGCGACGACGCCCCTCAAGATCGCGCTCCTCGGTTTCGGCACGGTGGGGGCCTCGGTCGCGCGAATTCTGGTCGAGCGCCCGGAGTTGGCGAATCGACTCCGGTTGACCCACGTGTTCAATCGCGGCGTCTCACGGAAGCGCGCCGATTGGGTTCCCGACTCCGTCCTCTGGACGGACAACTTCGACGACGTGCTTGCCGGCCGACCCGACGTCGTTGTTGAAGTTGTCGGCGGGGTAACGCCGGCGCGCGAATGGGTCACGCAGGCGATCGATCAAGGCATGTCAGTCGTGACCGCTAACAAGATGCTGCTCGCGGCACACGGACCGGAGCTGTTGCGGGCGGCGTCAGGTGCCGGCGTGCGTCTTCGTTTCGAAGCGGCTGTCGGCGGCGGCGTGCCGCTCATTCACGGAGTGCGCGAGGGGCTGGCAGGCGACGAACTGACCGGCGTCGCAGGCATCCTGAATGGCACGTGCAACTACATCCTGAGCCGGATGTCTGCCACCGGCGAAGCAATGGATATCGTCCTCGCCGACGCCCAGCGACTGGGCTACGCGGAGGCAGATCCGACTGCTGACGTCGACGGCTTCGATGCGGCCGCAAAGCTCGTCGTCCTTGCGGGCATTGCGTTCCACCGTCACCTTCAGATGCCGGATGTTCCCAAGCGCTCGATTCGTCCACTGTCCACCGCCGATTTCCAATATGCGACCCGGTTGGGGTGCACGATCCGCCAGGTGTCGAGAGTTCAGGCAACCAAGGGAGGTTTCCACGGTTTTGTCGGGCCAGTCCTCGTGCCGCAGGGGTCGAGCTTCGGCCGGAACCAGGGTGCCAACAACGTAGTGTCTGTTTACGGTCGGTTCGGCGGCGAGAGCAGTTTCAGCGGCGCTGGCGCCGGCGGTCCCGCGACAGCCGTAGCGGTTGTGTCCGATCTGCTGGCGCTGACACAGGGGGGCGCGCGCCGCGAAGCCGAGGAGTGGCAGCCGGCTTCCTTCGTTGCGCCGCCTCCAATGCCGTACTACTTGCGTTTCGTGGTCAGGGACAAGCCCGGCATCCTGGCGTCGATTGCGGGGTCGCTGGCGAGGCACTCGGTCAACGTCGATGCGTTGCTGCAGGAGCCTGGCTATCCCAAGGACCGGCTTCCGTTTGTCGTCACAGTCGAGCCTTGCAAAGAGGCGGCTCTTCTTGAAGCCCTGGGCGAGATGAACGAGGAGCGCTGGCATGCCGAGCCGCCCCTGGCTCTGCCGATGCTCATGGACCACGATTCGTGATATCGTTTTTGTTTCGTGTCACTTACGCTGCTGCTCGCTTGGGTTGGGGGCTTCCGGCCGGCGGACTAGGACAGTCCGTCACACGTAGGACGAGCGTTGGCAATATCACCCACACAAGCGAGTTCTGGAAGCAACGGAGAGACAGTTCGCGCTGACGCCGTTGTCGGGCAGGAAATAGTCGTCCCAGGCTCGGTTGCGAACCTGGGTGGCGGCTTCGATACGCTCGGTGTTGCCGTTGAGTTGTACTTGCGTGCGCGGATCGTCGATGTCCGCGGTGACGGCGGAGCGAAACTCGTGGTGGCGCGGAGCACGCCAGCGGTTTCGGGACGCAATGCGGTAGAGCGCGCGTTCGAGATCGCTGTTGAACGCACCGGAAGACGCGGGCCAAGTGTCACGATCGAGGTAACGAGCGAAATTCCGATGGCCGCTGGACTCGGCAGCAGCGCTGCTGCGAGCGTCGCCGGCCTCAAGGTGTTCGAGCGAGTCACGGGCGCGCTGGGCGCGTCGGAACTCCTCGGCCTCGCGACTCGAGCCGAAGGGCACGCGGACAACGCGGCACCTGCTCTTTTCGGCGGGCTGAACTCGGTCATGGAAGTTGAAGGGGCATTGCCCTGCGCCCTTCGATGGTCATGGCCCCGGGACTTACGGTTGGTGGTCGCCACCCCTGTTGTTGGACTGGCAACAGCGAAAGCTCGCGCCGCATTGCCGCGTGAAGTGCCTCGGGTTGACGCCATCTTCAACATGCAGCGCGTCCTCGCACTCGTGCATGCGCTGCAGCAGGGGCACTACGATCGATTGCGCGAAGCCGTGAAGGACCGATTGCATCAGACGGCACGTTCGTCGCTGGTGCCGCTGCTGCGCGACGTGCTGGCGCTCGAGGATCCGGACGTGCTGGGGGCTTTTCTGTCCGGGGCCGGACCGTCGGTTGCGTTGCTGGCGCGAGGCGATGCCGCGCACGTCGCGAGGCGACTGTTATCGATGTATGAGCGAGCTGGCGTCGACGCGACCGTCCGGACGCTCGGTGTGGACGACCAGGGCTCGCGAGTCCTCGAGTCGGGAGCAGTGAGGAGAACAGTATGAAGTTCGTGGCCGGGTTGACCTGTCACCTCTGTGGTGCAACGTACCCGCCCAAGGCCAGCTGGGTGTGCAGCGACTGCCTCGGTCCACTCGACGTCACGTACGACTACGACGCGGTGCGTAAGGTCATCAGCCGGGAGCTCATTGAGTCGCGACCCCCGTCGTTGTGGCGCTATGTCGAGTTGTTGCCGGTCAGCGAGCCGCGCACCGGTTTCTATTCGGGATTCACGCCGCTGGTGCGCGCGAGCCGTCTGGCCGAAGCGCTCGGTGTTTCCGAGCTCTACATCAAGGACGACTCGGTCAATCATCCAACCTTCTCGTACAAAGACCGCGTCGTGTCGGTCGCTGCGACAAAGGCGATCGAGCTGGGATTCTCGGTATTCGGGTGCGCGTCCACCGGAAATCTTGCTGGCAGTGTCGCGGCCCACGCCGCCCGCCTCGGCCTGCAGTGCTACGTGTTCATTCCTCACGATCTCGAGCCTGCCAAGATTCTCGGCGCCGCCATCTATCGGCCGCACGTCATCGCCGTCGATGGTAACTACGACGACGTGAATCGGCTTTGCACGCAGGTGGCAGACCGGTATGGGTGGGGGTTCGCGAACATCAATCTCAGGAGTTATTACGCCGAAGGCGCGAAGTCGATGGGCTTCGAGATCGCCGAGCAGCTTGGCTGGCGCTATCCCGATCACGTCGTGTCGCCGGTTGCCGGAGGCACGCTGCTTCCGAGGATCTACAAGGGTCTGCGCGAGTTCAAGGAAGTCGGTCTCGTGGACGGCCGCCTGCCGCGCATCCATGCGGCGCAGCCGACAGGCTCGGCTCCAGTCATTCGCGCGCTCGAGGCCGGTCTTGAATTCCCGGATCCGGTGAAGCCCGACACGATCGCGAAGTCACTCGCGATTGGCAACCCTGCCGATGGTTTCCAGGTTGTCAAAGTCGTGAAAGAAACTGGTGGCAGCGGCGCGATGGTGAGCGATACGGAGATCGTCGACGCCATCGATCTGCTCGCGCAGACCGAAGGAATCTTCACCGAGCCGGCGGGCGGAACAACGCTGGCCGCTACTCGCGCGCTGGTGCGCAGGGGTGTGATCAAGGCCAACGAATCGGTCGTCGTATGCATCACCGGCAATGGTTACAAGACTGCGGAGATCATGAAAGACCGGGTCGAGCGACCTGTCCGAATCGGGCGCGCGCTGGCGGACTTCGAACGCGTCGTTTCACCGCAGGGAGTGACTGCGTAACACGGGTGATCTACATGTATCCAGTTTTCCTGAAGCTTCGCGGCCGCCGAGTCCTTCTTGTTGGCGGCGGTCGTGTGGCCGCTGGAAAGCTCGCCGGCCTGCTGGCAGACGGTGCGGACGTCACGGTGGTGGCGCCGATGATTCGAGCGGAGCTGCAGCGGCCTGGCGTGACGATCGTCCAGCGAGCTTTCGACCCTGTTGATGTGGACGATGTCTGGTACGTCGTGGCGGCAGCGCCTCCCGAGGTCAACAGGCAGGTGCTCGAGGCGGCGGAGCGACAGCGCGTGTTTGTCAACGCGGTGGACGATCCCGATCACGCGAGCGCATATGCGGGCAGCGTCGTGCGTCGATCCGGTGTGACGATCGCGTTCTCCACTGACGGCCGCGCACCGGCGCTCGCAGGCTTGCTGCGCGAAGCGCTCGATGCGTGGCTGCCGGTCGACCTCGATAGGTGGCTGACGGCGTCCGACGCGGCGCGTCGAGAATGGAAGCGAAGCCGAGTTCCGATGGAAGAGCGGCGACCCATGTTGCTCGAGACGCTCAATCGACTCTATGAGGAGAAAGAAAACAATCAATTTCCAAGTTCCAACTCCCACCTCGCAAGCGGAGTGTGATTTGGAAGTTGGCGGTTGGCGGTTGGTTGGGAGTTCACTGTGGCGTTAGGTCGAGTTTCACTGGTGGGTGCTGGTCCCGGTGATCCGGAGCTCTGGACGCTTCGCGCTTTGCGGCGCGTTGAAGAGGCCGACCTCGTTTTGTACGATGCGCTCGTCGATGCCGAATCGCTGCGTCGTCTGACGCATGCGCAGTGCTTTTGCGTGGGTAAACGTGCCGGTCGAGCGAGTGTCAAACAGGAGACGATCAATCGCCTGATGCTTCGCGCAGCGCGGCTTGGCAAACGCGTCGTGCGCTTGAAAGGCGGCGACCCATTCGTATTCGGCCGAGGCGCGGAAGAGATGCTCGTGCTGGCGCAGGCCGGTATCGCGGTCGAGGTCGTTCCCGGCGTGACTACTGCGGTTGCCGCGCCGGAAGCTGCGGGCATTCCGGTCACGCACCGCAACATGGCATCAGGGTTCCTGGTGCTGACCGGTCAAACAGGTGAGGGTTTGAACAACGCCCTGGCTGCTGTTCGTCCCGGAGGGATTACGGTGGTCGTGATGATGGGGCTCGGTACTCGCGGTGCGATTGCCCGCGCGTTCATCGCGCATGGGTGGTCTTCTCAGACGAAGGCCGCGATCATCTGTGGGGCGTCGACGCGCGAGGAATGGATCTGGGCAGGAACGCTTGCCGAGCTGGAATCGCCTGAACCTCCCGACGGGGTGGCCGGCGTCCTAGTCATCGGGGAAGTCGTGTCGATTGGGGAAGCAATGGCCGCAGCAAAAGCAGGTCCTGCCGTGGCTGACGAGGTGAGGTATGGCCGTAGCTGACGACTCAAAGACTCTTGGCCGCGCACGCCTGGACTTCGCGGACGAGCATGATATCGACGAGTTCGTCGACGTCCTGGGCAAGTACGAACGGGGCGAGATCACGCCGGAAGTGTGGCGCCGCTTCAGGCTTGTCCGCGGAACGTACGGGCAGCGTCAGGACGGTGTCCAGATGCTC
The DNA here is from genome assembly GCA_046732795.1 of Acidobacteriota bacterium. Lineage (GTDB taxonomy): Bacteria > Acidobacteriota > Vicinamibacteria > Vicinamibacterales > UBA2999 > Gp6-AA40. The sequence continues at coordinate 13,337 of JBKPNV010000144.1, read as the reverse complement.
CGGATCAAAATTCCGCAGGGAATCGTGACCGCGACGCAGATGCGTACGCTGGCGGGAGTGGCCACGCGCTACTCGCGCGGGTTCTGTCACATCACCACCCGTCAGAACATCCAGTACCACTTCGTGCTGCTGAGCGTCGTCGAGGACGCGATGCGCGAGCTCGCTGCCGAAGGTATGACGACGCGTGAGGCGTGCGGCAACTCGGTGCGGAACATCACCGGATGTCCCTATGCCGGAACATCGGAAACTGAAATCTTCGACGTGACACCGTACGCTGAAGCGATGACGCGTTACTTCCTGCGTCATCCTCTATCGGGTGCTCTGCCGAGGAAGTTCAAGATTGCATTCGAAGGGTGCGCCGAAGATCATGCGCTCGCCTCGATCCACGACATCGGCTGGCGTGCGCGCATCGTCGATGGTAAGAGGGGATTTCGTGTCACCGTCGCGGGCGGCACGTCGATCCTGCCGGTATCGGGGTACGTCCTCTATGAGTTTCTGCCAGTCGAAGAGATGTTCAATGTCGCCGAAGCGGTGGCTCGCGTGTTTCATCGCTTTGGCGATTACAAGCATCCACAGCGGAACCGCATGAAGTTCGTTGTCAGGGCGCTTGGATGGGACGGCTATCGTGCACGCTTCGAGGAATGCCTCCAGGAGTTCCGAAAGGAAGGGGGCGCGCGCCTCAAATTCGATCCAGATACGGTGCGCTCGGAGACGGCGCCCGACTGGGCTCCGGCGGAGGCGCCGACGCTCCAGGCGGTCGCCGCCGCTGCGAGTACGCCGGTCAACGGTCCTGGCATCATGCCGAACTCCGTCCGGCTGCAGCCGCTGCCGGATGCCTTCGTCCGCTGGATGCGCAGCAACGTGAGCAAGCAGCGCCAGCACGGCTACTATCACGTCACTGTCCGATTGCCGCTTGGCGATTTCACCTCGGGACAGATGCGCGTGCTTGCCGATCTGTCCGAGGCGTACGGCGACGGATCGATGCGATTAACCGTCGAACAGAACGTGCTGTTCAGATGGGTAAAGCGGGAGTCGATCGAGCCCTTCTATCAGCGTCTCGCGGCGGCGGGACTCGGTGCTCCTGACGCCAACAGACTGAGCGATGTGGTCAGTTGCCCTGGTGCCGAGAGCTGCCGGCTTGCGGTGACGCAGTCGCGCGGACTCGGTCGGGCGCTGACTGAACATCTGAGCGCCCGGCCGGAGCTCGTCGATCTCGTCCCGTCAGGTCATATCAAAATCAGCGGATGCCCGAACGGTTGCGGACAGCACCACATCGCGTCCATCGGATTCCAGGGCAGCGTCCGCAAGCTCGGGCCTCGCGCAGTGCCACAGTATTTCGTGCTCGTCGGCGGTGGGTGTGTGGACGAAGGGACTGCGCACTTCGGGAAAGTCGTATCGAAGGTTCCCGTTCATCGCTTGACGGATGCCCTCGATCGGCTCATGGGCCTTTACCGCGATCATCGTCAAGGCGATGAGGAACTGGGCGCTTTCTTCCGACGTGTGCCTCCCTCGATGGCAACCGACGCGCTTAAAGATCTTTCGATGCTTCTTCCAAACGAAGCTACCGACCAGGACTTCATCGATCTCGCCGAGACCCATGCCTTTACACCGGAGGTAATGGACGGCGAATGCTCTGCGTAGCTAGCTGGGTTGCTCGGTGCTGGTGTGCTGGGTGCTATTTCGTCGCCTCACCCCAGCTACCGAGATAACCAGCTACCTACCCGGCGGGTTGCCATGCTAGTGCAACGAGTCGCACGTCGACATTGCCTCGCTTGGCTTTGATCTCAATAACGTCCAGCGGGGTGGCGCTATCTGTCGCGTTGCCGAGCGCCGCGATCTCACGCTCGAGGTCGGTGTTGAGCGCGTCGAGCTCCGCCTGCGCTTCCTGCGCCTTGAGCTGAGCTCGCTGGACGTCCTCAGCTTCCTTCATCGAGCGGCTGACACCGCGTGCGGCCGTCGTCGCACGTCCCAGCGTGGACAGCGAGACTGCTCGACGTCCCATGAGCGCGCCAAGCATCGTCGCGCCGATTGATACGGCGGTTTGCAGCTTTTGCTGACCCACTTGCTGCTGCTCGCGATCGAGTTGTTCCTGCGCCTTGCGCCGCTTCTCCTCGAGGCGAGCCACTTTGGGCGCAAAGCGCGCGCGCAACGTTTCCACCTGGCTGTCGCGTAGCTCTCGTGTGGCCTGCAGCGTGCGGATGCGGAAATCGCGTTCGCTCTCGCCGGGCTCTGACATCAGCTTGAGCGCGGGCACCGAGAAGAGCTTCAGCGAGCGCGACTGGATGATCCAGTCTGCGAAGTCCCTGCTCCAGTCGACGTATTGCTTGGGATTGAGTGCGGCTTTGGGCAGTGAGCCGTACGTGGCGGCCGGAATCGATTTCGGCTCGATGAGCGAATCAGGCGCGTCGACCAAATCATCTGCGTTCTGCCAGTCGATCGGGATCGCGCCCTCGGCGAAGGGCACGGCCGCCTGCAGGCTCTTCACGAGATCCACCCCGCGACGCGTGTCCGTGTAATGGATGCGTGCGGCACCATACAACACCGGTCGATACGCCGACGCTTCGGGGGATCCCTTGAGGAAATACTCCCTGATGCCCGCCGGCACGTTGGGTTTACTCGACGCCGTTGCTGCGGGTGACGTGGCCCGAGGCGACGCGACTGTCGCAGGTTGCGGCAATTGGAACCGCTGCAACTCCTCCCGGCCCATCGGGCCACGCAGGTACGACAGCGCCCAACGTGTCTCCAATGGAACCGGACCTTGCTCGTGCACGTTGTGCATCAAGAACACGCGGCCACGCAGCGTCGACAGCGCCTTGTCGACTGTTTGTCGATCGAGTCCGCCAGCGAGACCCGCGAGCCCATCGAGCACGCGCGCCTTGTCTCGCTCGGTCTGCAGCTTGCCCAGGAACCACGTCCCGATGTTCGAAAGTGCTTTGTAGTCGAGGTCCACAGGGTTCTGGGTCGCGAGCGCGATTCCCACGCCATAGGCGCGCGCCTGCTTCAACAGCGTGAGGATCGGTGCTTTCGATGGCGGATTGGCGACGGGCGGCAAATAGCCCGCGACTTCGTCCATGTAGACGAGCGCGCGAAGCGAGCTCGTGCCTGTTTGATGTCGGGTCCACTGGAGGATAGCGTTCAGGACGAGGGAGACGACGAGCATGCGCTGTGGTTCGTCGAGATGTGCGATCGAGATGATCGCTATGCGCGGACGTCCGTCTGGCGTGAACAGAAGCGATCCGCCCTGAAGCGGTTCGCCCGTACTCCAAAGCTCGAAGCCGGGTGCGGCGAGGACGCTGTTGAATTTGAGCGCGAGCTCCTGGCGATCACGCGAAGGGTAGAAGGTCTCGAGATCGAGGACGCCGACACGTTCGAACGAGGGCCGTTGGATTTGCTGGACGAGCCACGCCAGATCGGTATCGCCATCTCCCTGACGGGCCTGCAGGATCGCCGAGATGAGGGCAAGCTCTCGACTGTGCGGCTGCACGTCGGCCATTCCGATGAGGCCGAGCAGCCCCGATGCCGTCGCTGCGATCCGGCCCTGTGCGTCCTCCGCCGTTTCGTGGCGCGACTGTGCGCTGCGTCCCAGGATCGCGAGCGGAGTTCCTGCGCGACTGCCGGGTGTGTAGACGCGAACTTCCGCCGCCGCCTTCAGCCGTGCGATGCGGCTCCCATCCTGGTCCCATTCGGCCAGGCCATCCTTCCAGCGCTTCGCGGTGTCGGCCGCGTAGGCCTCCACGGTCATCTGCTTGCGCGAGGCTTCACCTTCGTCGACCCAAGGGGCGAAATCTGACGGCGCAAGATTTGGAAACGTCAGAAGGAGATTCGTGAGATCGCCCTTTGGATCGATCGCGAGAATGGGTATGCCATCGATAGCGGCTTCTTCGAGAAGCGTGATGCCAAGGCCGGTCTTGCCGCTGCCCGTCATCCCCAGGATGACGGCGTGGGTCAGAAGGTCCCGCGAGTCGTAAAGGATCAGCTCTTCCTGCCGTGTGTTGCTGGCGAGGTCGTAACGCTTGCCCAGATAGAACAGGCCGAGTTTTTCGTAATCAGCCGCCATGGTGCTCCTTATGCAAGCTGCTCGAGCAGATCGCAGGTTTCCTCGATCGCGTTACGGGAGCGAATTCGCTCCGACCAGCGCCGGCAGTTCGTGGCCGTCTCACTATCTTCCAGCAGACTGCCCAGTGCCGACGCAACCTGATCGCCGTCGAATTCCGACGGCAATACCCAGCGTGCGACGCCAAGCCTCTGCAACCGGGTGGCGTTATCCGGCTGGTCAAACCCCATCGGCATCGTGACCTGCGGGATGCCGGCCGCAAGTCCTTGTGCCAGCGTGCCGATCCCGCCGTGGCTGACGAGTGCCGCGCACCGTGGCAAGACGTGCGACAGCGGAACGAAGACCTCGTGATGGGCTGTTGGCGGAAGCGCGGGAAGATGTCCGCTGTACCTCGTGAGCAGGAGCGCCCTTCTTCCGAGTTTCTCGCTGGCGTCGAGTGCGGCTCTGAAGAACCTGGCGGCCGATTGGTTCGCCGATCCGGGAGTAAACAGCAGCGGTGGAGTGCCATCGTCGAGGAATCGCGTCAGCGACTGTGACAGACTCGGCTGATCGGAGTCATCGAAAAGCGGGAATCCAGTGAAACGAGCGGCCGCCGGCCAGTCAGGTTGCGGGTTGCCGAACCAATCGGGGAAAAGACCAATTACCCGTTGCGGCGAATGGATCCACTCGCTGAACACACGCTTCACTGGTGCGAGCCCGAGATCGCGCCTCCATTCGTTGAGCGCGGGAACGACACAGGGATCGAGCATGAAACGATCGATCGACCACCACAAACTTCGTTTGAGCCAGCGAGGCCAGTTCGAGCCATCCCGTCCCGGAGCGTAGGCTGGCTGAGCGTGATCGGATCGGAATATGGAAGGCGCCAGATGGATGGTGGCTGCCGGCACGCGATGTATCTCTTCGAATACGCGCGTAAAGAAGCTGAGCGAGTGGCCGACGAGGACCGTGCGGCCCGGCGCATGCAGTCCTTTGAGGCGCTCGTATGCCGGCCGCAATTCCGCGCCGACGAGGCCCAGGACGAAACGCATACCGCGCAGCGGATGCCACAGGTCGGGATGCTTGGAGAGCGTATCGAATTCTTCGACCGACACCGTCTCCTCGAAGATCAATCCGGCTTTCTGCGCCACCTCGCGGAACGGGCCGGCCGTGAACACGATGACTTCGTGGCCGCGTGACTTGAGCGCCCGTCCGATACCGACGAAGGGATGGACATCTCCGGCCGAACCGACTGGCGTCAGTATGAAGCGCATCAGAATGACGGTGTGATTTTCTCATTCGACGCCGACGAAAATCACACCCGGTGTCGTAAAGTGAGGTCACGATGACTCAATTGGCCACGATCGGGCAGATTGCCACGGCCGTGAAGGATCTCGGACGAGCCGTCGCGTTCTATCGCGACAAGCTCGGGATGCGCTTTCTTTTTCAGGTCCCGCCGGGTCTGGCATTCTTCGATTGTGGCGGCATTCGACTCATGATCGAGGTCCCTCCTGACAAGGAATTCGACCACCCCGGCTCCATCGTGTACTTCAAGGTCGACGATATCAACACCGCCTATTCCGAACTGAAGTCGCGCGGCGTCGACTTTCGCGATGAGCCCCATCTCATCGCCAAGATGCCGGACCACGAGCTGTGGATGGCGTTTTTTCGCGACGGAGAGGGGAACACGCTCGCTCTCATGCACGAAAAGCGGGGATAATTTCCGCGTGAAGCGATTCGAAGCCCTGGACCCGGAAATTCGCGGGGTCCTCGGTAAGAAGGTCAGCGAGCTTGGGTTACGCGTCGAGGGATCCCCGGTCGAAGGTTATGTCCGGCAGCTTTACAAGGAGCTCGAACGGCGTGGATTCAAGAAATTTCGGCCTGTCTGCTACTTGACGGACGAATGGGGATGCCCCGACCAGCAACCGGTGCTCGGCATTCCGTTTTATCTGGCTGATCCGAAGCTGCAGACGATCGAGAAAGCTGCTGACGCGCTCGAAACCGAACGCCAGATCATGATGTACATGCGTCACGAGGCCGGTCACGTCTTCAACTACGCATATCGCCTGTACACCACACCCGAGTGGCGCGAGCTGTTCGGCCCGTTCTTCCGGTCATATCGCGACGAATATCGGCCCATCCCGTTCAGCAAGCATTTTGTAAGGCACATCGAGGGGTGGTACGCGCAGAAGCACCCTGACGAGGACTTTGCCGAGACGTTTGCGGTCTGGCTCACGCCACGAAGTCCGTGGCGTCGGCAATACAAGGGTTGGCCGGCGATGCGCAAGCTGCGTTACGTGGACCGGATGGCCAGAGCTTTCGCCGACGTCGAGCCCATCGTGAAGACGGGCGAGGTCGACATCACCCCTGATGACATCGGTGTGACGGTCGAACAGTTCTATGAGCAGGCCGCCCAGGAGCAACAGGCACGGATCGATATTGCCCTCGATGCTCACCTGGGACAGATCTTCCTGACTCGCCGGCGCAAGGAATCACGCCCTGCCGCCGATATTGTCAGTAAGCACCGGCCAGAGTTGGTCGAAAAGATCACCTACTGGACCGGTGTCCGGCGGCCGATTGTCAGCGGGTTGATCGATTCCATCTGCGCGACCTGCACGCGGATGAAGCTGTGGGGAGAGTTAGGGGAGGAAGCCCGCTATCTCGTCGAGGTAACGGCTCTCGCCACGACTCTGGCGATGAACTTCCTGACGCGAGGACAGTTCGAGCAGCGATGAGCAAACTGAAGATCGTCGTCATCTACGATCGTGTTCTGGTGGACGAGGCCGAGGAACAGGCGACCGCGGCCGAGAAGTCGCCTGTCGTCCGCGCGCTCGACAAGAAAGAAGTCGAGGAAGAAGTCGCCGACGCGCTCACCAAGCTCGGTCACGAGCCGACGATGCACGAGCTCGATGGGACCACGAAGAGTCTGCTGGCGCTCGCACGTCTCGAATGCGACCTGGTCTTCAATTTATGCGAGTCATTTGCCGACGACGACACGGCAGACTTCAAGATCGCCAGCTTCCTCGAGCTCATTAAGAAGAGGTACACCGGCTCTGGCACCCACGGATTGATGCTCGCGCAGGATAAGGCGATCGCGAAGAAGATTTTCGCCTTCCACGGCATTCACACACCCGTGTTTGCGAAGTCGTTTCGCGGACGCCTCGATTTTTCCCACGACCTGCAGTTCCCGGTGATTGTCAAACCGGCGCGTGAGGACGGTTCGATCGGAATTGAATTCAGCGCCGTCGTCAGCTCGATTCGCGAGCTCATGGAGCGGATGGACTGGCTGCATGCCAATTTCAACTCGCCGGTGCTGATTGAGGAGTACATCGAGGGGCGCGAGATGTACGTCGGTGTCATTGGAAACGACAAACCGGAAGCGCTGCCGGTCGTGGAGCTGGATTTGTCGAAGTTGCCTGATGGAACGCCACGCATCGCTGCCGCCGAGGTGAAGTGGGGCAAAGGAACGAAGGCATATCGAGACACCAAGTCCGCCGTGGCGACCGACCTTGCGGAGGACACTGTCATGGCGCTGCAGCAGACGGCCGTCGCTGCCTATCAGGCGCTCGAGTTGCGTGATTACGGCCGCGTCGACATGCGGCTCCAGCCGGATGGACGCGTCCATGTCATCGAGGTGAATCCCAATCCGTGGCTCAGTTCGAAAGCCGAGTTCGCGATGGCGGCGAGAAAGTCGGGTCGCAACTATCCGCAGCTGGTCGAAGAGATCGTCGAGCTCGCGATGGCGAGAGCGTAACAACGGGCACGCTAAAGCGTGCGCGCTGCGGGGCCGTCAGATGCATGTAGAGCGGAGGACTCAGCCTCCGAGTTCAAGGTCTCGGTTTTCCGTCCGCCGTCCACAAGTAAAGCGTTCGTGACGTCCCATTCGCATCTCTGAAAGTATCGACGACCTCCGGTTCCCAATCACCCATCGCGAAACTGTGGGAGACGATCCTCGCGCCCCGCCGCAACTGGCGCGTGAGGATCGGACGAAGCTTCACGTTCGATGCCGACAGTAGATAGAGAGTGACGACGGTCGCATCAGAGACGTCGACGGTCATCGCATCCTGCAGCAGAAACTTGACGCGTCGCTCCACCCCAGCGGCCTTCGCATTCGCTTCCGCCTGGTTGATTAAGTTGGCGTCGATGTCGACGCCAACGCCACGTGCTCCGAACTTCTGCGCTGCGGCGATGACGATTCGTCCATCTCCACATCCGAGGTCGTAGACGACGTCGCGAGGACTGACCTTCGCTACGGTCAGCATGCGATCAACGACGTCCGCGGGCGTCGGCACGTAGGGGGCGAGGTTGCGGCTCTGCGCCGTCAACGGCAAGGAGCCTGACAGAACAGCCAAAACCAGCACGGCCATAGAGGAAACTGCTGGGAAACGCCTGATCACTGGCGAATTGTACTCTGCAGGAGACATCGATTCGAGGTGTCGATGGTAATTACTCAAGTCCTGAAGCACGAATGAGTTAGCCACGAATAGCCGTGGGGCGGCGCTCCAGAAGTCTACCGCTCAACGGGCAATTGCCGGGGCTGAAGTGCCGAAATGAGGCCTTTTTCGGGCATTTTCCGTTGATTCACTTGGGGCGAGTGGGCTATACTCGTGGGTGCTGTTCCCGGCGTAACACTGCTACTACCAACCTTCCTGCAACGGGGGAAACGTGACATTCCAGCTTGGTGACAAGGTCATCTACCCGAATCATGGGCTCGGCATCGTCGAACGGGTTGAGGAAAAAACGATCCTCGGAACCACTTGCGGATTCTTTCATCTACGTATCGTCTCCAACGACACGACGGTCCTCGTGCCCGTCGCCAATGTCGACAACGTGGGGCTGCGCAAAGCCATTTCGGATGACGAAGTCGAGCGACTGTTCACCTTGTTGAGTGACGGGAAGATCGACAACCACCAGAACTGGAAGGGACGATTCAAGGACAATTCCGACAAGATGCGGACCGGCTCAATCTACGACATGGCCGACGTGCTCAAGAGTCTGACGTTCCTGAGTAAGTCGAAGAGCCTTTCGTTCCGCGAGAAACGAATGCTTGATCGGGCCAAGGCGCTCATCATTTCGGAGGTATCAGAAGTGATGCGCGAGAAGGCTCCCGACATCGAGTCGAGAGTCGATCGAGCGCTAGAGAAATGCTTCGTGGTGAAGGCGCGCAACGTCGCCAGAGCGACAGCCCGTGCCAAGGTCGTGAAGCAGGTCAAAGCGCCGATGGTCGTGGCGACTGCGGCCGCCGCTCGACGAGCTCGCGCTTCGTAGTCACCGTTTCGTCCATCATTCTTTACGCCCGGACTTACGCGTCCGGGCGTTTTTGTGTACCGAACCTGGAACCTGCAACACGGAACGGCGGTGGGCCCTCATAATCCTCAATGATGATTGCGGTTCGCTCGGTTGTCGCGTACGTCCTGATCGTCGCGTATATCCTTATCGCTGGCCCGGTGGCTCTTGTGATGGGCGGGCTGTTTCGCTGGGAAGGTGGTCTGTTCCGCCTCGGCCACCTTGGTGTGTGGCTCGCGCTGGCACTGACCGGGATCAAGTACCGCATCAGGGGGCTCGAACAAGTGCCCTCCTCGGCGGTCGTCTTCTGTTCGAACCACGAGAGCAACGTCGATCCGCCTGTGCTCTTCGAGGCGCTCCATCGCCGCCTTCGAATCCTTTACAAGGCGGAGCTGCGTCGGGTTCCCTTGATGGCCACCCTCTTTGACATTGGCGGCTTTGTCGCCGTGGAACGAACTGATCGGGAACAAGCGATGGCGGCAATCTCGCGGGGCGCCGAGTCACTTAGAGCCGGCAATTCTTTTTTAATCTTTCCCGAAGGCACGCGAAGCCGCACTGGTCAGCTTCTGCCCTTCAAGAAGGGCGGCTTCATTATGGCCATCGAAGCACAGGCACCGATTGTCCCGGTGGCGGTGCAAGGTGGCCGCGACGCGATGCGAAAGGGAAGCGCGTTCGTCCGGCCGGTCATGGTCCTCGTCCGCGTGGGATCTCCGATCCCAACGGCAGGTTTGACAATGGCGGACCGGGACGAGCTCATCGCCAGAGTCAGAACGGAAATCGAGCGGTTACTGGCACTGACAAAGGCCCCGGGGGTAATTTCCTTCTGAGGCGCGTGGAAATTACCCGCGGGTCGTTTAGGGTAGACTCTTTCTGCCAGCCTGCCGTCGAGGTATCAGTGTCTCGACTCTGTATCGCCTCTCTTTTTCTGCTTGCGGCGGTCGTCGTCCTTCAAGCGCAGGACCAGCCGACGTTCCGCACGGGGGCGAACTACGTCCGCGTGGACATGTACGCGACTGTCGATGGCAAGAGCGTCAACGACCTGACCGCCGAGGAGGTCGAAGTCCTCGAGGACGGAGTGCCGCAAAAGCTCGAGGCCTTCGAGCACGTTCAGGTCAGGCCGGCTGGTCCACAGGAAGCCCGCCGCGAGCCGAATACGGTCGAAGAGAGTCGTCAGGCAGCCGCAGACGCGCGGGCCAGAGTGTTCGTCATCTTTCTCGACACCTATCACACGACTATTGAAGGCTCGGCGAACATGCGGCTGCCGCTCATCAAATTACTCGACCGGCTGCTTGGGCCTGACGATCTCGTTGCGCTCATGACGCCCGAAATGGGCGCCGGCGAAATCACGCTCGGCCGCAAGACGACGGTCATTTCCAACATCATGCAGACGCAGTGGATGTGGGGACGGCGCGGACGGGTCGCGGACAACGACCCGAAAGAAGACTTGTACGAGTCCTGCTACGGAGCAGCCAACAACACCGCCAAAGAAATGAAGGCGCGCCGCCGCGAAAAGCTCACCCTCGATGCCCTGTCCGATCTGATGGTTCATCTGGGAGGCTTGCGCGAGGAACGTAAGGCGCTGGTCGTCGTCACCGAAGGGTGGCAGCTGTTCAAGGCAAACGCGAACCTGACGGCAGGAGATGACGGCCTTACGCGACTGCGGCCGGACGACGTCCTGCGACGAACACCCCGGCCCCAGCCGGCCGATAAAGGTACGAGCACTGGGTCGACCAACGATCGGGTGGAGTGCGAGGGCGATCGCATAGCGCTTGCTGCACTGGATCACACCCAGCGTTTGCGCGAGATCTCCGACGAGGCGAACCGGGGGAACGTCACGTTCTACCCGGTCTACGCGAGAGGGCTGGCGGTGTTCGATGCACCAATCGGTCCGGATAAACCGCCTCCGATCATCGAAGACACGGCGAACCTGCGCGCAAAGCAGGACAGTCTTCGTTTCCTGGCCGACAACACCGACGGGACCGCGGTCGTCAACACGAACAACATCGATGCGGCGCTCCAGCGCATCGTGAGCGACCTCTCTTCGTACTATCTCTTTGGGTATTACTCCACCAACACAAAGCTGGATGGGCGGTTTCGCAACATCACGGTTCGTGTGAAGCGTGATGGTGTCAAGGTTCGCGCGCGGCGTGGCTATCGCGGGCGAACAGCAGATGAATTGATAAGCGGTGCTGCCGGGTCTTCCGCATCCAGCCCACCAAGTTCGTTAACCGCGGCGCTGACTCCGGTCGCCGGCTTCAACGCCCGATCACAGTTCCGCATTCGAACCTCCTCGTGGGCCCGCCCCGATACCGAACGTCCAGGTGCGTTCTGGGTGGTCGGGGAGTTGGACTATCGAACGCGTCGTGAGCTGGCATGGACTGCGACTGCGAAGGCGGATGTCGTGGTGCTCGCGGCGGATGGAAGCCAGGTCATGTCGCGGACGATCGATGTCCGGACCGAAGACGGGCCGTTTGGCTTCGAAGTACCCGACTCGGGCGGACTGCCTCCAGGGGAATACGCGGTGCGCGTGAAGTTGACGTCGGCGGCCGACAGCGGGCAGACGCTCACTGATACGGCGCGTGTCGTCTTGGGTCAGGGGACGACGCTTGGCGAGGCCGTGCTGTGGCGTCGGGGCCCGACAACAGGTCTGCAACATCGTCGCACGGCGGATCCCCGTTTCCAGCGCAGCGATCGCATTCGTCTCGAGCATCCGACGAGTCAGCCCGATTCGGCAACGGCACGGATACTCGATCGCAATGGACATCCTCTCAGCGTCCCCGCTCAGGTCGGCGAGCGACAGGACGCATCAGGAGCGTTTCGCTGGATTGTGATCGACGCGGCGCTTGCACCATTCGCGCCTGGAGATTACGCGATCGAAGTGACGCAGGGATCGGCAAAGCAGGTCACGGGGTTCCGGATCGTCCCTTGAAGACAGCGGGTGTGATTTCTATGAGTCCTTGATCGAGAAATCACACCCGGTGTCTTATCCACCAACAGAGAACGTGACGGTCCAAGGCTTGAACGGCGCTCCGTCGAATCCCTTGATTCCGTCGAGGAGTTCCACTTTGACCGTCCGGAACGCCTCCAGCGGCTTCGGGAACGTCAATTGGATTGCGCGATTGGCTGCGTCGTACGCCAGCTTGAAATCAAGTCCGGCTTCGCCCTGCTGACCGACGTATGTGACCCGGATGTTGCCGGCGAGCGAACTCTGATTGAGCCCCCGAGAGAACTGAATGCGGATCGGCGACATCCCGCTCACATCGGTTTCTCCATCGGTCGGCGAATTGAACACCACCTCGATCGGAGTGAGTGGCACCGCTGGAACGTCGGGTTCGTCGCTCGCGACCGCTGCCGCCTGAGGTGCCTTGGCCAGAGCCATCCTTGTTCCCCTCAGGCTGACCAGACCCTTTTCACGCACCACGGTGCCGGTGACTTCAATCCAGCGATCGGTGTCGACCCGCCGGTTGATGTCGAGCTCGAAACCCTGTCCGCGCGGTCGCAGGTCGGTGACCCATAGCGCGCCTTCCGTGCCACGCAGCACGAAGTCATAACGGCTCTTGCCTGGTGCCCCGGGCAGGTCCCCAAACAGATTCCGGCCCCGAAAGTTGCCCGTGATGGTGACCGTCTGGCCATCGTATTTCCAAGGTTCGATCGCAATCGATCTCACCGATGCGCCGGAAGACGGCTGCGTCTCGAGCGTCGACGTGACTCGGACGATCAGCTCCTCGCCCGGCCGCGGCCACTTGTCGGGATCTCGACCTTCGGCAGCCGTACCAGCCCGAGCATCGCCCGCTTCAAGACGGCCAACGTCCATGAACAAGCCGCGGGCATCGACGACTCCCTTTGGAGCGCTCACCCCCTGGTCGAGAAACACTCGAATTTCGTGCTCATCGGCGCGCAGAAAGATGCGAGTGCCTTCCGTGGCGAACTCGCCGCGAACAACCACGTTCTGCAGGTGGTAGAAGCCGGGATACTGCCTGAGCGCGTCGATCGTGGTCAGACGGCGGACGCTCGTCTGTCC
>JBKPNV010000143.1:0-2864 GCA_046732795.1 Acidobacteriota bacterium | reverse complement strand
GATGGCGCACTGTTTCGGCACGTTCGGGGCCGCATCGCCGAACACCGCGTTGGTACAGGCGGTGCCATTGGTCAACATCTTGACGACGAACGAACCGTTCGCCCCGTAGCGCACCTCCATCGTGCCGGTGAAGGCGCACACGCCGCCTTCCGTCGCGCAGAACGCCCATTCCGCCGGCGGTGGGATCGGTGGTGTGTTGATGGCGCGCGTAAAGTTGACGTCGTCGAATGCAAGCCACTGCCCCGCCTCTGCGATCGAATAGAAGCCGACCCGCGCCTGCCCCGCGCTGACGGCAATGTCCGGCACGGTGACCATGGTCCACGTTGACGTCGCGGGAATCGCCACGGTGCGCTTTGCGCCGCCGTAGGCGTTCACCTCCATCCACGCCACACTCTGTCCGCCTGAGGACTTGACCCAGGCGGTCAGTTGGTAATTACCAGCCGGGAGGCCATTCACCTCCTGATACGTGAATACGTCGTAGGAATGCGGGAGACCGTGCGCGCCGTAATAGCCTCGCGGCTCACCGTCCGCATACGCCTGTGTGTAGTCGGCGTCATCCTGTCCGGCTCGCGACCATGTGCTCCATCCGTACGGTGTCTGCGTCGTGTCGGGATCGAACTCGAAACCCGGGTTGACGATCAGATTCGTGACCGCCCGGTACTCGGAGGCGCCGATGTCCACGGCCCTCCCTTGTGGAGTAAGAACGCCGAAGAAATCGCGGCCGGTCATCGTGCCGATTGCGGCGCCGCGATCGATTGCGGGTGAATCGGGGCGCAGCGTGAACGCGGTGAGCGGCCGATCGAGCAGGCCACCGGTGTTGTTCAACAACGGGTCTGCATAGAGACCGTGCGCCTCCTGGAGGGCCGCCGACTGGAACGATATGAACGAGTTCCACGAGCCGCTGCCGTACTCCCACGCCGGCGCATTGTCGCGCGCCCAGTAGAGGTTGTGATCGAGCGTCAGATTGCCGTCAGTCGAAACCAAGGTACCGGCCGACGAGACAATGATGTTGTTCGTGAAGACTCGCGGCACACTGCCGACCAGGGAGTTCCCCCGGTTCGATAGCGCTGACGAGGGGGCTCCCGGGTTCCAATAGATCGTGTTGTTGTAAATCTCGACGCCGTCGAGCGAACCGCCCTCCCAGGTCTTCAGGTAAACGTCGCCCTGAAGGAAGGGGTCCGCGCGGCCGTTGTTCGCGCAGATGTTGTATCGAACGATGCTGTTGGTAGTGATCAGGCCCCAGGCTCCGAAGATCGCGACGCAATAGCCGTCGGCATCGTGCCCGTAGTTGTATTGCACCGTGGTGCGGCTGCTTCCCCAGTCGATGTCGAAGATGCCGCCGTCGCGTGCAGGTGAATGCGACCGGAACCCTTCGTTGAACTGCACGACGCAATCGGCGCAGGCCCACGTCCAGATCGCGTTGGGCGTGCCGACCGCGGCGGTCGAGGCCGTGCCGATGTCGTATGACACGTTGTTCTCGATCAAACCGTTGCTGCACGCGTAGATCGTGATCCCATCGCCTGCGATATTGGACGCCCGCGAGTTCCGGATGATGATGCGTCCAGGGTTGTGGGCCGGAAAGATTCCGTTCGCGCAGCCGACGTGGATTCCTTTCCACTGCTGTGTGTTGAACACTGTTGCGCCATCAATCACGACATCATCGATAACGGTCGCAGACCCGCGCGCCGGCGAAATCTCGATCAATCCCGATTGTTTCGTGGTCGCGACGCCGTCCACGTCATGGACCGACACGTTGGAGATGCGGAAGTAGCTGAGCGTCGCGGACGCGTCACCGCTGATGTGTATGCCGTGAGGATTCCCACCGCTCGTCTCGAGATCGCGGATCACCCAGTGAGTCTGATTGAAAAGTGCAACAGCCGCGCGCCTCCCGGCGGCGACGATCATCGGCCGGACGCCAGCGCCGTATGCGCCGATGGTGATTGGAGCGCCGGGTTCCCCAGAACCGACGGGGGCGAGCATCCCCCGGCACGTCGTGCCCCTTTTGAAGGCGATCACGTCACCGGGCATGAAGGTCCGCGCCGACAGTGTCGACGGATTGTTCCAGGGCGCGTCAGCCGTGCCGACGCCGTCCGTGAGCAGGCTGCAGTCGACGTAGTAATCCGCCGCATAGGCCTTACTGTGCAGCACCAGGACGGCGACAATCACCAGAGCGATTCGAAGCCGCCGGTCCAACGCAATGGAGGAGAAGTGCATTTAGTCGACGACCGTCCGATCGTGTCCCTGAGCAGCGATGGCCTGGGCGATGGTAGATGGCAACACCAAGCCCTCCCACCGCGCGGTGATCTGGGCATCGCGATCGATGAGAACCGTGGTCGGCAGGCAGCGAACTCCCAGCTCGCGCATCGCTCGCATGCCGGCAGTGCCCACGAGCATCGGCGTGTCGGCCAGTTCGTTGTCGGACCGGAAATTCACCAGACGTTCATCGCCGTCGGACTTCGTCGACCCGGACCCATCGACCACCGCCACGGCCAACGCATCAGACGAGTACTGCGTTCGCATACTTCGAATGAAGACCAGCAAACGGCGCGACATGTCCGGGTTATCCGGCCCATCGGTGGAATGCTCGCTGGTATCGATGAACGAGAGAAGGACGGCTTTCGAGCCTATCGCTGACAGCCACTCGCTCGTGGGTCCCACGTGGGCGATCGAATAACCCGGAGTCACTGCTGCAGGATCGCTGACTGAAGTCTGTGTGGAGCAACTGCTGGTCAGCACGCCATCGGTAGCGATCGGCGTGCGCTCCGATTGTGCGCCCGCAGGTTCCGGCACCCAGACCAGGAGCGGCAGCACGAGCCAGAAGGTTCCGGACAGCTTGGCAAATGGCGTCATACCCGAGGTGTGTT
>JBKPNV010000142.1:0-18489 GCA_046732795.1 Acidobacteriota bacterium | reverse complement strand
CACCACAGATCCGGGCGCAACCACTGCCAGCGTTCCAGATGTCGTCGCTCCCAGTCCCGCGACGCTCACGCAGCTCAGGACCATGCCGAGGTCCACGGCGTTCGCCTTAGTCACCACGGGCACGACCCACTCTTCGGGCGTGATCATCAACTCCGCAAGACCGCCGATGTGCGAGTTCGAATACACCGGAGTGCCATCACGGAGATCGGCAACAGGCGCCAGATCTCCCGCGAGGTTCCGACCGAGCAGTTGACACACATCGGCGCGGCCGCGCAAGCAGTGGTAGCAGGAGCCGCACTGCGGTGTGCCCGACACACATACGCGGTCACCGACCTGGACCCGTCGCACTTCAGGACCGACGGCCTCGACGACGCCGACACCGCCGTGACCCTGGATGAGCGCCATGTCGTTCGTGTTGGCGCCGGTCAGGCCGGCGTTGACCGCAGTGGCCTGTGCCGCGCCCGCTGGCGGCGCCGGCTGAATGCCGAGCACCGCGCCCACGTTCGAGTAGCACAGGTTGCAAGCCTCGGTGCGAACGACGACCTGCCGGCCGGTGACCGGCCGTAGTCGGACATCCTGCAGCGTCGTTCGTCCCCGGCCGCTCCCGCGTGAAATCCATGCGCGAAACGTTCGTGCGGTCACGACGCCGGGCGCCTGGCCGAAGCTCGTGGCGCTTTGCGAGGCAAGTGCGGCGCCCGCCGCCGCGGCAGCACCCTTCTTGAAGAGCCGCCGCCGAGACAGCGGGGGATTCCCGGTCTTCATCTCCATTCCTCCGGACAGTGAGTCACTATATACATCTCACAATTCCGAACTCCCAATCCCAACTCCCGACTCGCAAATTTCGGGGTGAGCTGGGAGGCGGTTGCTGGCGGTCGGGGGCACTTGTCTGTAAGGTCAACATTGCGCTGGGCCGCTTCGCGCGCGAATGACGACACCGATGTTCAGAGAAATTTGAGTCTTCTTGGTGCGCCGGTGACTCGGTGTGTCGGCGATCAAGTACTTGGGGAATTGACATGACGCGTCCACTGCCGCGTGCCGCCATTCTTGCCGCGCGGTGTCTCTGCGCGCTCGCATCGATCGCCAATCTCGCTCAGGCGAGACAACCGGCGGTTGTCGCGATTCCCGACACGCCGCTCAGGTATGGCGCGTTCTCCGCGCAGTTCCGGCGCGACGGCACGTTCTCATTGGTCGGCGAGGGTTGGCCGTCGATGCAGGGAACATGGGCGACGAACGGCGCCGAAGTCGAGATGCGGCTCGTTGGCGCGCCGCCCGAGTGTGCTGATGCGGCGCGCTACACCCTCGCAGTGAGCGGCGGTCATATCACCTTCTCTCTCGTGAACGACGCGTGCACGGATCGCCGGATGATTCTCGATCGCAGCGAATGGCGTCCGGCTGGCGAGGTCGTCGCCGTGCCGGAACGTCGCATTGCGCTCACAGCCGAACCGAAGCGCGGGGCGTTGCCACGGCCGGCGACATCGACCGGGAGGTGGCCATCGTTCCGCGGACCGGAGGCGTCCGGTGTGGCCGATGGCCAGCGCCTGCCGGATGCGTGGAACGGCGCGACCGGGAAGAACGTTCTCTGGCGCACAGCGATCCCCGGTCTCGCTCACTCCAGTCCTGTCGTGTGGGGCGACACGGTCTTCGTCACGACCGCGATCAGCAGCCGGAAGGATGCAACGTTCAAACCCGGACTCTATGGCGACGGCGATGCCTCCGACGATCGCTCAATTCACAAGTGGATGATGTACGCGCTCGACAAGCGCACGGGTAAGATTCGTTGGGAGCGCGTCGCACGCGAAGGCGCTCCGCGCAACAAACGGCACATCAAGTCCACGTATGCGAGCGCGACGCCCGCCACCGACGGACGTATCGTCGTCGCCTGGTTCGGTTCCGAGGGCGTGCATGCCTTCGACATCAACGGCAACCCGTTATGGCACGTGGATCTCGGCAGGGTCGATATGGGGGCGTACGACATCCCTACCTATGAGTGGGGTCCCGCCAGCTCACCGATCATCTGGAACGGACTCGTCATCCTGCAGTGCGATACGCAGGCGGACTCTTTCGTGCTCGCCCTCGACGCTGAAACGGGTAAAACGATCTGGAAGACGACACGCGAGGAGTTGCCGTCGTGGGGAACACCGACCGTCGCGATGACCGCCGCGGGACCGGAACTCGTGACCAACGCCTCGAACTTCATCCGCGGCTACGACCCGCGCACCGGCCGCGAGCTGTGGCGGCTGAGCGGCTCTTCGAAGATCACGGCACCCACGCCCATCTTTGCTGACGATCTCATCATCGTCGCGAGTGGCCGGGCGCCCGAGCGGCCGCTGTTCGCCCTGAAGCCTGGATCTCGCGGGGACCTCACGCTGGCCCCAGACACGACGAGCAGTGACGCCGTCGCGTGGAGCCGCACGGGACGGGGCTCGTACATGCCGACGCCGCTCGCGTACAGAGGACTGCTCTACGTGCTCGCGAACAACGGGGTATTCGACGCCTACGATCTGAAGACGGGCAGGGAGATCTATCGTCAACGCCTGCCGCTTGTCGGCAGCGGATTCAGCGCTTCCCCTGTCGCCGCTGACGGAAAAATCTATCTGTCGAACGAGGATGGCGACATGCTGGTCGTTCGCGCTGGTCAGACCTTCGAGCACATCGCCACCAACTCGATCGGTGAGCTGCTGATGGCTACGCCCGCGCTCTCCGAAGGCGCCATGTATATCCGTGGCGCAGCCAGTCTGTTCGCGATTGGCCGAACTGCCAACTGATCGGAGGTGGCGTGTCAATGGTCGGCTTGCGAGTTTCGGCGTCGCTCTGTCCAGCGGCCGGCCGAATGGCCGGGCTCACCGAAATGGCGCCTCCGTCCGTGCTCCGTATCGCCGTTCCTCCGTGTTGATCCGTTGCCTCCGTCCCCTCCGTTGACCATGCGTGAGAAATGTGTGTCGGGAGTCGCCCGCAACTAGACTTCCCTGCCGCCGTCGTGTACAAGGTGCCGACATGCTTCTCCGAGCCCTCCTGTTCGCGGTCGCTGGCGTCAGTGTCCTTGTTGCGCCGGCCAACAGCCAGATCCTGACCGTGGATCACCCTGGGCAATACACCCAGGAGGACATCGCACGCGGTGGTCTGTTCTACAACGCACAATGCTTCCAATGCCACGGGCGCGACGGCGACCAGATCTCGGGTATCGATCTGCGGCGTGGCCTGTTCCGGCGCTCGCAATCGGATGAGGATCTGGCGCAGACGATCACACGCGGCAGCCCGGGAGGGATGCCGGCATTCAAACTCGAACCAGCCGAGCTCACCGGCATAATCGCGTTCATCCGCGCCGGCTTTGACACAAGCGCATCGGTGAGAGTTGGCGATGCGGCGCGCGGGCGCGCGCTCTTTCAAGGCAAGGGCGAGTGCGCCTCCTGTCATCGAGTGGCCGGGCAGGGTCCGCGCGCCGCTCCGGATCTGAGCGATATCGGAATCGCACGCGCCCCGGCTGTGCTCGAACGCTCAGTCCGCGATCCTTCGTCGGCCCTGCTTCCGATCAACCGCCCCGTTCGGATCGTGATGCGCGACGGGAAAACGATCCGCGGCCGCCGGTTGAACGAGGACACCCATACCGTGCAGGTCATCGACGACAAGGAGCGGCTGGTGTCGATCATCAAGAAGGACGTGCGATCGTTCGACGTCGTGAAGGAGTCGGCGATGCCGGCCTACTCGGGCAAACTGAGCAACGACGAGATCGCCGATGTGGTGGCGTATCTGCTGACGCTGAGAAAACAGTAGCGACGATGCCGGTAGGAACGATGTTCGCAGAGCGCCGGCTGCATGTGCGCAGGCACGCGGGGGCTGAAGCCTCGGCTCCACGCGTCAGAGGATTGACCGAAACATGAACCGAATGAGACACGTTTCACCCGTAGCGTCATTGATCCTCGTCGTCATGTCTCTTCGTGGCGACGCGCAGGTCACCTACGATCGTCTGCTGAAGGCGGCGGACGAGCCGCAGAACTGGATCACGTACTCCGGCGGCTACGCCAGCCAGCGCCACAGCCTGCTGACGCAGATCACGCCTGCGAACGTCAAGAACCTCGAGCTCAAATGGATCCTGCCGAACCAGGTGTTCGGTGCGTGGCAGTCCACGCCGATCGTCGTCGACGGAATCATGTACGTCACGCAGCGTCCCAACGACGTTCTCGCGGTCGACGCGAAGACGGGTCGCGTGTTCTGGCAGTACCGCTACAATGTGTCGGCCGACGCGCGCGTCTGTTGTGGTGCCAACAATCGCGGCGTGGCGATCCTGGGCGACACGCTCTACACCGGAACGCTCGATGGGCATCTCGTCGCGCTCGACAGGACCACCGGGCGCTCGCTGTGGGACGTCGCCGTCGGTGATCCCAAGCTTGGCTACTCGATCACGATGGCACCACTCGTCGTCAAGGACAAGGTGCTCGTGGGGTCGGGCGGCGGCGAGTACGGCATTCGCGGTTTCATTGCCGCCTTCGACGCGAAGACGGGGAAGGAAGTCTGGCGCGTTTATACGATCCCAGGGCCCGGGGAGAAGGGCAACGAGACATGGTCTGGCGATTCCTGGAAATCAGGCGGCGCCTCCGTCTGGGTCACGCCCTCCTACGATCCGGTGCTGAACCTCACGTACTGGGGCGTCGGCAACCCCGGCCCTGACTTCAATCCTGCCCAGCGCATGGGCGACAACCTGTACACAGATTCCGTTCTCGCGCTCGATCCCGATACCGGCGCGCTCAAGTGGTACTTCCAGTTCTCGCCGCACGATCCCTACGACTACGACTCCGTCCAGGTTGGCGTGCTCGCCGATATCAATTGGAAGGGCACACCCACGAAAGCGATTCTGTGGGGCAATCGAAACGGTTTCTTCTACGTGCTCGACCGCACGAACGGCAAGTTTCTTTCAGCAATGCCGTTCGTGAAAGTGAACTGGGCGAGCGGCATCGACGAGAAGGGCCGGCCGATTCCGACGCCGCAACCCGACGGGCAGCCGACATGGCCGGGTGTCCAGGGCGGCACGAACTGGTACTCGCCCTCGTACAGCCCTCGCACCGGATTGTTCTATCTATCGGCCTGGGATGGTTACGCGTCGATCTTCAAGCCTGAGAGCTCGCAATACGTGCCCGGCCGGAATTTCCTGGGAGGTGGCGCGACACCTTATGCACAGGTACAGGGCGCGCCCGGCGTGCGGGTCGGTCGCGCGACGCCGATCAACAGCTGGACCGATGCTGCCGGCAACGGCGCGGTGATTGCCATCGACCCGGTGACCGGACAGAAGAAGTGGACGTTCAAACAGTTCGATGTGACCGATAGCGGCAATCTCACGACGGCTACTGATCTTCTGTTCACCGGTGGACGCGAGGGATACTTCTATGCGCTCGACGCGCGAACGGGTGCCGAGTTGTGGAAAGCGAGCCTCGGCGGTCAGATCGCCAATGGGCCCATGACGTATGCAGTCGATGGAAAGCAGTACGTCGCGGTGATTTCCGGCAATTCGCTCATCACGTTCGCGCTCCGAGATTGACGTGTGTACGCAGTGTCCGGCTTGAGCCAGACGACGCTGCGAGTGGCTTCCGCTTCAGCCGGCCGAGACGGGTTCATATGAAACGACTGGTATTGCTCTCATCGCTGGTTCTTGTCGGTTTGTCGTCGGCCGTCTGGAGTCAGGCGACGCAGCCTGCCGCTCCGGTCGCGCAGCCGAATCCCGAGAACTTCGTTGGCAAAGTCACAGGCCATCCGACCACCGACATTCGCATGCTGCGGTATAGCTTCGAGCCGGGAGCGCGCACCAACTGGCACAGCCATGAGGGCGGCCAGGTGATCCTCATCGAGAAGGGGCATGCGCGCGTGCAGGAAGCCGGTGGCGCGATCCGCGAGATGGGTCCACGCGAGTCGTTCGTGACCGCCGCGGGCGTGAAGCACTGGCACGGCGCTGTGCCGTCCGAAGGGCTGACGCAGGTGTCTCTGAGCTTCGGCGCGACGAACTGGATGGAGAAGGTCAGCGACGCGCAGTACTCGGCGGGTGCGCAAAAATGAGCACCCGGTTGATAGGTATCAACTTCCCGCTCCCGATTCGCGACGCTGCAGCGTGCGCTCTATGGTTCCGTCGAGCGGCGGCTTCAGCCGCCGCGGAGCGACGGCGCTTCGCAGTTGGAAACTGGGAGTTGATCCTCGTGCTGGCGGGCGCGCTGCTCGCGCCGCTGTCTGCTTTCGCGCAAGACGTGTCCGGCGAGGCGATTTACAAGCGGCGCTGCGCGGCGTGTCACGAACGTCCCGCCGACGGACGAACACCGAGCCGCGACGCGCTCCAGAACATGCCGAGCTCGCGCATTCTGCGCACGCTCGATTTCGGCGCGATGATGACCATCGCGTATCAATTGAACCGCGTCGAGCGGGATGCGGTTGCGCGGTTCCTTGGGAAGCCGGGTGGCGACCCGATGCCGCGTCCCGAGGCGTTCTGTCGCGACCGCACGGTCGCAATCGACGTGAGCGCATCGCCAATCTGGAACGGGTGGAGCCCATCGCCGAACAACTCGCGCTTTGCACCGGCGGCGCTCAGCAAGCTCACCGCCGATCAGGTATCCAAGCTGAAACTCAAATGGGCATTCGGCTTCGAAGGCGATATCTCCGCTTTCGCGCAACCCACGGTGATCGGCAATCAGGTGTTCGTCGGGAGTGCGGGTGGCGTTGTCCATGCGTTGCGTGCGGACACCGGTTGCCTCCAGTGGACGTTTCAAGCGGCGGGGTCAATCCGGTCCGCCATGGTTGCTGCCCCGTTGGACGGCCGCAACGTGCTGCTTTTCGGCGACCTCACCGGCTGGTTCTATGCGCTCGATGCCGCGACGGGGAAAGAAATCTGGCGCAAGCGCCCGGAAGAGCACGAAGCGGTTCGTCTGAGCGCGCCGCCGGTCGTCGTCGATGGCGTGGCGTACGTCGGCGCCTCGTCGTGGGAGGAATCGCGCGCCCTCAACCCGGAGTACCCGTGTTGCACGTTTCGCGGCAGTGTTACGGCTCTGCGCGTCCGCGATGGAAGCGTCGTCTGGAAGACGTACACGATCGCTCGTGCGCCGGAACGTACCGGGAAAGCGTCCAATGGCGTCGAGACGTGGGGGCCATCCGGTGTTGGTATCTGGTCCACGCCGACTCTCGATCTGAAACGGCGCCGGCTCTATGTGACCACGGGTAACAACTATTCGGCCCCAGTAACGACGACGAGTGACGGGATGATGGCACTCGACCTCGACACCGGCCGCATGATCTGGTCGAAGCAGCTGCATCCCGACGATGTGTATAACTCCGCGTGCTCGACTGAACCGAAAGGGCCGACGTGCCCCCAGGGGAGCGGCCCAGACTACGACTTCGGGTCACCAGCGATTCTCGTGTCGACGACTGGTGGACGAGACCTGCTGCTTGCCGGACAGAAGTCCGGCATCGTCTGGGCGATCGATCCCGAGAAGAACGGCGAGATCATGTGGGAGACACGCGTCGCGCAAGGCGGAATCAATGGCGGCGTCCAGTGGGGGATGGCGGCCGATGGTGAGCAGGTCTATGCGGCGACCTCTGACGTGGTTGTCATTCGCACGCCGACTGCGCGCCAGCTCGATCCGCGACAGGGCGGCGGGCTGACGGCCCTCAAGATCGCCGACGGCAGCAAGGCGTGGCACGCGCCCGCGCCAGCGTGTGGAACGAGGCCAAATTGCAGTCCCGCGCAGTTGGCGGCGCTCACAGCCATTCCCGGTGTCGTGTTCACCGGATCTCAGGATGGCCATCTGCGTGCGCACTCGACTGGCGACGGATCGATCCTGTGGGACTTCGACACCGTGCAGGACTACAAGACCGTGAACGGCGTGAAAGGCAGCGGCGGAGCGATCGACGGCCCGGGCCCGGTGGTCGTCAACGGCATGGTCTTCGTCAATTCCGGCTACATGCGGTTCGGGGGCGCGCCGGGTAATGTTCTCCTGGCGTTTGGCACTGACTAGGGTAATGGCACAGACGCCACAGGCCGGAAGCTGCTCTGTGGACCCGGCGAACACCGCGGCTCTAAAGGGCAAGGGTCGCCCGCTATCCAAGGAACGCCGATGAGTAGGCTGTTCGCGCTCACGTTCATCGCGTTCGTGATGACGGCGGCACTGCGTGCGCAGACGACGCCACTCGCCAAGGCGGGACTTGTGCGTGCGGCCTACCTCGCGTCAAATCCTGCCCAGGCGGTAAAAGATCCCGCGACGGGCGAGATACGCGGGGTCGTGGTCGATCTCACTCGAGAGTTCGAGCGCACGCGCGGTACGAAAGTCACTCTGGTGGGGCTCCCGAATCCTCAGCGGGTCATCGACGCTGTTCGAAACGGCGAGGCGGAGATCGGGTTCGTTGCCTATAACCCTGAACGTGCCGGCCCCGTGGAGTTCTCGAAGCCCTACCTCCTCGTCAACCAGACGTTCATCGTCAAGGACGATTCACCGATTCGATCGATTGCCGACGTCGATCGACCGGGGCGGAAACTTGGGGCCACGCGAGCGGATTCGATCGCCCTGTACCTGAAGCGGACGTTGAAGCAGGGCGCGCTCGTTGAGCTCGACGACACGAGCGGTGATGCCGTGAACCGCCTGCTGCAAGCGGGGGCGGTCGACGCATTCGGGGCGAATCGCCAGAGACTGTCCGACATGCTCAAAGGCATGAGCGGGTATCGGCTGCTAGCCGACGATTTGTACGGCGTGGAGCAGACGATCATCGTCGCTGGCGGCCGCCGCGACGCCCTCGACGCAGCCAACCAGTTCATCGACGAAGTGCGCCGATCGGGATTCCTGCAGTCATCAGTCGAACGAAGCGGCATTCTCGGGATTGCTGTCGCCCCCGAACGCTGAATCCCGAGCTGCCCGAAGACCGGAAACCGCAGGTTGGGGGCCGGGTTGACCGTTTTGTCCCCCGGTGCCACACTTCGCACCCAGCCAAGGGACTCCGCTCCGCGCGGCTCGGACCGCTATGCGGCCGGGAGGCAACGAGTATTAATTCGCGTTCTGGGCCGCATAGCGGTCCACTGGAGTAATAAGGCGTATGAAGCGAACGACCTTTTTCCTGTCAGCACTCGCCATCTTTTGTCTTGGTCTCGCACCCCAGGTTTACGCGGCGTCGTGCGAGAGCGTGACAACCCTGAACCTGCCAAACGTGAAAGTGACTTCTGCTTCGGAGGTCGCCCCTGGCGCGTTCTCGCCGCCCGGTGCGCAGGCGCGCGGGGGTGGTCCCGCCGCCGCCTTCTCGGGCCTGCCGACGTTCTGTCGCGTTGCCGCGACGCTGACGCCCTCGAGCGATTCGGACATCAAAATCGAGGTCTGGTTACCCACATCGGGATGGAATGGAAAGTTCCAGGCCGTCGGTAACGGTGCGTGGCAGGGATCGATTGGCTATGCGGCCATGGCTGAAGCGCTGCGCCGCGGTTATGCCACGAGCTCGACGGATACCGGGCACGTCGGGGGCAGCGCGAGCTTTGGCATGGGTCACCCGGAGAAGGTGACCGATTTCGCGTACCGGTCCGAACACGAGATGACGGTCACGGCGAAAGCTATCGTCAACGCCTACTACGGCAGCGCACCGAAGTTCTCGTACTGGACCGGTTGCTCCGCTGGAGGACGTCAGGCGATGAAGGCGGCGCAGATGTTCCCGGCCGACTTCGATGGCATCATCGCCGGATCGCCGGGTCTGGACTGGTCTGGGCGTACGGCGCAAGCGGTGCGCATTGCCCAGGCGCTGCAGAAAGAGGAAGCGCGTTTCACGCCGGCCAAGGCGCAGGTCCTACACTCTGCGGTCGTCGCGGCGTGCGACGGGCTCGATGGCGTGAAGGACGGTCTGATCGAGAACCCCGTTGCGTGCAAGTTCGATCCCGGCGCGCTGGTGTGCAAGGGCGGTGAAGAACCGGCCTGTCTGACACAGGCGCAGGTCGACAGCGCCCGCTTGATCTACTCGCCCATCGTCGACGCGAAGTCGAAGCGCGAGATTCCCGGCCTGGCGCCAGGAAGCGAGCTGGGATGGACCGACATGGGCTGGTCGCAATCTGCGCGTGCAACCGGCCTCGATCATTTCCGCTATCTCGTGTTCGCCGATCCGCAATGGGAGATCCAGAAGTTCAACGTCACGACCGACGTCGCTCGCCTCACGGAAGGCGTGAGCGGCACGATTGACGCGCGCGAGACGAACCTCAAGCCGTTCTTCGATCGTGGCGGCAAGCTGATTCAGTACCATGGCTGGAGCGATCCGCAGATCACACCACTGGCCAGCACCGGATACTACGATCGCGTTGTCCACGCGAGCGGCGGCAGGTCGAAGGTTCATTCGTCGTACCGCTTGTTCATGGCTCCCGGCATGGCGCATTGCGGTGGCGGCGAAGGGCCGAACGATTTCGACGAGCTGACGGCACTCGAGCAATGGGTGGAGCATGGCAAAGCGCCCGACATGATCCCCGCCTCGCATGCGAAGGATGGGAAGGTCGATCGCACGCGTCCGCTATGTCCTTATCCGCAGGTGGCGAGCTATAAAGGCAGCGGCAGCATCGATGAGGCCGCTAATTTTGTCTGTAAGTGAGCCAGTGAGTCGCAAAAGTTTGAGCGGGACTCCTGCCCGCATGGAAGTAGCCATGACCCGACGCACACTCCCCACGGCGTTCGTCGCATTAGGCATCGTGTGTACAACCACTACTCTGGCGTCGGCGGCCACGTGCGAATCGATGGCCGCTCTGAGCCTGCCAAACGCGAAGGTCACGACGGCTCAGAACGTCGCGCCTGGCACGTTCGCGCCCGCCGGTGCGACAGGGTCGGCCGGCCCCGCGCCTGTCTTCGCAAAACTTCCCGAGTTCTGTCGCATCGCCGCGACGCTCACGCCTTCGTCTGATTCCGACATCAAGATCGAAGTGTGGCTTCCGGCAACAGGGTGGAACGGGAAGTTCCAGGCGGTGGGCAATGGCGGTTGGGCGGGCAACATTTCATATCCCGCCATGGCCAACGCTGTCCTGGCTGGCTACGCGACGGCCAGCACGGACACAGGCCACGTCGGTGGCACCGCGGCATTCGCACTCGGGCATCCAGAAAAGGTGGTCGACTTCGGCTACCGCGCCGTGCACGAGATGACGGTCAAGGCCAAGTCGATCATCGATGCCTTCTACGGCAGCGCCCCGACGCTGTCGATTTGGAACGGTTGCTCGCAGGGCGGTCGTCAGGGCATCACCGAAGCCGTGCGCTTCCCGACTGATTTCGACGGCATCGTTGCCGGCGCACCGGCCGTGAACGGCGTCCATCTCCACGCCGGCCGTGTGGCCATCAACCGCGCGGTCAACGCGACACCAGCCGGTGCGATCCCGGCATCAAAGTACCCATTCATTCATCAAGCGGTTCTCGCCGCATGCGATGCCAAAGACGGAGTCGCCGACGGCGTGCTCGAAAACCCGGGAGCGTGTTCGTTCGATCCGAAGGTGCTGCAGTGCTCGGGACAGGAAGACTCGGGGTGTCTCTCCCCCGCTCAAGTTCAATCCGCAACGCGGATGTACACGGGCGCCAGACATCCGTCGACGAAAGCGCCGGTGTTGCCCGGCCTGGCTCCCGGTGCCGAACTCGGCTGGAACGTGATCGGCAACGCGCAACCCCTCGGCCTTGCCGTCGATGCGTTCAAGTACGTCGTCATGAAGGACAAGGCCTGGGACGGGACGCGGTTCAACGCCGCGACCGACCTCGATCTGGCGCTGGCCGCCGATCCCGACGACGTGCTGGGATCGACGAACGCCGATCTGCGGCCGTTCTTCGCGCGCGGCGGCAAGCTGCTGATGTACCACGGCTGGTCCGATCCGCAGGTCACGCCTTACAACACGATCAACTTCTTCCACAAGGTGCTTGCGACGCAGGGCGGCGCTGGCGTCGGTACGTCAGTGCAGCTCTACATGGTGCCTGGAATGAATCATTGTCAGGGCGGGCCGGGCACTGACAGCTTCGACAAGATGAAGGCGATCGAAGACTGGATCAAGACAGGATCCGCGCCGAACCGCATCGAGGCCGCGCACCTCACGAACGGTGCCATCGATCGCACGCGTCCCCTATGTCCCTGGGGCCAGGTCGCGAAGTGGAACGGCACTGGCAGCACGGACGATGCGGCGAACTTCGCGTGCGTGGCGTCGACGGTCGGGTCGGCGAGGTAGCTCGGCAGCTTGGTAGTTGAGTGGCGAGGTAACTTTTTACCCCGCTACCTAACACCGAGCTTCCTAGTCACCCAGCTACCTTCACCAGCTACCCAGTTAACCTGCTATCGGGAAAACGCGTCGTAAGCAACCACTCATGTCCGAGCCCGCGTCCCGCGTCCCGGGCCCCGCGTCCCGCGTCCCGAATCCCGCGTCCCGAATCCCGAATCCCGAGTCCCGTATCGATGCACCCATCGGCGTGTTTGACTCCGGCGTCGGCGGCCTCTCAGTGCTGCGTGAGATTCGTCGAGAGCTTCCCGCCGAGGTTCTGATCTACGTCGCCGACTCTGGCTACGCGCCCTACGGCGATCGCCCCGAGGAGTACGTGCGCGGGCGGGCTGTCGCGATCATGGAGTTTCTGCGCCGCCAGGATGCCAAGGCAGTCGTCGTCGCGTGCAACACAGCGACGGGGATAGCCGTCGACGCGTTGCGCACTCGCTATGATGTGCCGATCGTTGCGATCGAGCCGGCAGTCAAACCGGCCGCTGCGCAGACGCGATCCGGTGTCGTAGGTGTCCTTGCGACGACGCAAACGTTGGCCGGCCAGAAGTTCGCGAAACTCGTGCGCACGCACGCCGGACGCGTCGAAGTGCTTACCCAGCCGGCGCCAGGACTCGTCGATCACGTGGAGGCGGGGCAGCTCGCGACAGCGTCGACACGTGCGCTCGTTGAACAGTACCTGCGCCCCCTGCTCGATAAAGGCGCCGACACGATCGTGTTGGGATGCACGCATTACCCGTTTCTCGATGACGTCATTCGAGACGTCGCCGGGCCTTCCGTTACTGTGATCGATTCGGCGATCCCTGTCGCGCGCGAGCTGCGCCGCCGTCTGCAGGTGAGCGGCCTGCTTGCGCCGGGCGATCGTCGAGGAACGACACACTTCTGGACGACCGGAGCGATCGACCACGTTCGGGCGGTCATCGGTCAGCTCTGGGACGGCGATGTCGAGGTGAGATCGCTTCCGCCAACGACGGAGAGCGAAAAGCGCGGCGCCTCGACGGGATGACGAGGTCACGATGCAGGCAAGCTGGTTGCCATGGGCTGTTCTGTCGGCGGTCTTCGCCGCGCTGACGGCGATCTTCGCGAAGGTTGGGCTGGAAGGCATTGACTCGGACTTCGCCACGTTGATTCGCACCGTCGTGATCGCCGTCGTTCTTGGCCTGTTCGTCGTTGGCGCCGGCAAATGGCAAGGCGTGTCGGTCGTCGCCGGACGGTCCGGACTCTTTTTGGTGCTCTCAGCATTGGCTACCGGTGCGTCGTGGGTGTGTTACTACCGCGCCCTCAAGTTGGGTGAGGCAGTGAAGGTCGCGCCGGTCGATAAACTCAGCGTGGTCCTGGTGGCGCTCTTTGCGGTCGTATTTCTGGGCGAGCGGCCAGCGCCGCGAGACTGGGTCGGCATCTCCTTGGTCGCGATGGGCGTGGTCTTGCTGGCTCTAAAGCGATAGGCTTGCGACGGAGGTGAGACATGACACGAATGGCGGCGGTGGGGGCTGCACTTGGATACGTTGCCGTTCTCGGTGGGCCCGCGCATGCACAGGGCGTCGTCATGCAGCGCAATCTATCGCTGGCCCTGGCGAAGACGATCGCCGAAGCGGCCCTCGCGGAGTGTCAGGCGAAGGGCTTCCACACCTCGGCGGCTGTGGTCGATCGCGCGGGTCAGCCGCTCGTGTTGCTGCGCGACGAGCAGGCTACGGTGCAGACGCTGGAGATGTCGCGCCGCAAAGCCTATACGGCGCGCATGTTCCGCACGACGACGCTCGAATTTCAGAAGCGAACCACTGATCCCGAACTGATGCCGCAACGCGACGTGAGCGAGATTCTCGCGCTCGGTGGTGGAGTACCAATCCTCGCTGGCAATGAAGTGATCGGCGGCGTGGGCAGCTCGGGATCCAGTCAGACGCAGGACGACGCCTGCGCCAGGGCGGGGATCGCCAAGGTGGCTGATCAGCTCAAGTGAAATGAGCACGTCGGCTGAACCCTCAACAATGACGGTCAGATGGTGTCTGCCATGACCAAACCGGATCCGCTTCGCGATCAACTGGTTCGCTTCCTGGATTGGCACGAAGCGCACGTCGACTTCGACGGGGCGCTCAAAGGGATTCCTGCGAACAAGCGCGGCGCCACGCCTCCCGGCTTTCCTCACTCGCCGTGGCAGCTGCTGGAGCATTTACGAATTGCGCAGGAGGACATTCACGACTTCTGCGTGAATCCGAAGTATCAGGAGATGAAGTGGCCGGACGACTATTGGCCGACGAGCGCGCCGCCGACGCCCACGGCATGGGATGAAAGTGTCGCGGCGTATCGGCGGGACAACGACAAGCTGAAGGAGCTGGTCCGCAACCAGCCTGATCTGTTCGCGCGAATCCCGCACGGGACGAGTCCGCATCAGACGTACATCCGCGCGGTGCTGCTCGTCGTCGATCACGCCGCCTATCATCTAGGCCAAATCGTGCTCGTGCGACGGATGTTGGGAATCTGGCCCTCCTGAATTCCCAATGGCTTTCAATTTCCACTCCCAACTTCCAAAAAGATGGTAGCTGATCGAGAGATTTGGGAGTTGGAAGTTGGGGCTTCGGAGTTGAACCGTCAACTCTGCTTCACCGTCACGCGTGCACCATCCATCAACGTATCCGGCGGGTGCAGCACGATCGTGGCTCCGGCTTCGAGGCCGCCGGTGATCTGCCCCTCGTTCTCGTTGCGCTGACCGAGTTGCACTGTCTGACGACGCACGCGCCCCTCTTCCACGACGAACACCGCCCAGCCCTCGCCTTGCCGGAACAACGCCCCCACCGGGACTTTGATGACGTTGTCGTCCTTCCACAGCACGATCCGTACTTCGACCCGGTAGCCGTCGCCCAACCGCACGGCGTCCGACGGGTTTGTGAAGTCGATGATGACGTTGACGCGTTGCTCTTCGACGCCGAGGGCAGACACCTTCATGAACCCTGACGGCTCGACGCGCCGCACCCGTCCGTGCAACGGGTGCCCGCCGCCCCATTGCTCGATGAGCACCTCCGCGCCAGGCGAGACTCGGACGGCATCGGTGGAAAGCAGGTCCGCGACGATTTCCTTGCGCTCCGGCTCGCCGATCTCCACCAGCGGCTCGCCGACGGGTACCACTCCCTCGCTCTCGCGCAGCCGCTTGAGCACCGTCCCGTCGATCGGCGCGAGGACCTCGACCGATCGTCCGGCGGCGTTGGGAGCCGAGAGGCGGGCGCGAGCCAGCTGCAGCTCGTATTCGGTGCGCCGCTCGGTGAACTCGGCGGCACGCAGCCCGTCTTCGGCGGTGGCGAGCTCGGTTTCAGCCGCTTCGAGTGCGTCGGCCGCGATCGCGCCTGCCTTCATCAATTCCTGTTGTCTCCGCAACGTCGAGCGCGCGCGTTCGACGGCAGTCGACGCCCGTTGCCGTTCAGCCCGCGCCTGGCCGACCGCGGCCGTGGCGGCCTCAACCCCCGCCTGGAGCTCACTTCGCGTGCGCGGATCGAGGAGAGGCGGCTCGGCAGGCGTGATACGAGTGAGGACCGTCTTCCCGTGAACCACGAGATCGCCGGGTTCGATCTCGATCCGTTGCACGCGGCCGGCAACCGGCGCGGTGACGAGAAAACGGTCGCGCACGCGCGTCTCGCCGTCTTCGTTGACGGTGACCTGCATCGGACCTCGCTCGGCGTGGGTCACGCTGACTTCCATCGACTCGGGCCACATGGCAACGGCGGCGATGGCGGCGACCACGAGCACGGAAGCTATGAGTTTCGTATTTTTGAGGAGACGCATGCCGGCACGATCACTCACGTATTTTCAGCACGGCGACGAGGTCGAGCGCATCGAGTTGCCGTCTGACGATCAGCCCCGATACCAGCGCCGCACCGATGATTCCGAGGAATGACCAGGCCACCGCCTGGCGGGACACATAGAGGGGAAACCGGTAGACCTCACTGTCGATCGATCCAACGATGACCGCCGCAAGACTGTACCCGAATGCACCGCCGACCGGCAGTGAGACCAGCGTCAGCAGCGCCAGCTCTCCCATAAGGATGAGCGAGATTTCGGCACGCGTAAAGCCGAGAACGCGAAGGCTGGCCAGCTCTCGGCTGCGCTCGGACAGGGAAATGCGTGCCGCGTTGTAAACGACGCCAAAGGCGATCACGCTGGCAAACAGCAGGTTGATGAAGATCGAGAGACCCAGATTGGCGGCGAGCACCTCCCGGAAGCGCCTCAGTACCGCCCGCTTGAACCCGGTTCCCGCGACGGCCGGGGTTTCTTTCAGCGCCGTCGACAGGGCTGCTTCCTGCTCCTGATCGATGAGCATCAGGGCACCCGTCGTCACGTCACCTTCCTGCATCAATCGATGCAACGCTTCGAGATCCATGTAGGCTGAGAGGCCCAGCAGATCGTCGACGAGTCCCGTGACCTCGACGCGCCGCGTCGGCCGGTGACCTTCGAGCACTTCCATGGTTACGACCTCGCCGATGGAGATCCCGAGTGCCGTCGCCAGCGTCTGCGACAGCACGACGCCGCCGGCTGGCAGTCGGGCCGGTTCGCCGTTCCGATCGACGATCCGCTTGAAGCGCGGCGATGAAGGCACACCAGTAACAGCCAGGTATCGCTCGCGGTGTCCAGCGCGCATTCGAACGGCGACCGTGCGCTGTGGCTCGATGGCAATGACACCTGGCAGACGAGCGAGCGCATAGTTGGCCGCACTGCCTCTGGGTTCGACGAAGTTCACGGTGACGTCTTGCCGTTCGGCTTCCCAGAACTGCGTTTGAATGAGGCGGTCCGTCGCGTCGGTGAACACGAGGCCGACCATCAGGATGGCGACCGCGAACGAGATGCCGAACACGGATGCACCGGCGCGGAAAGGGTGGCGGGCAATGTTTCGCAGGACCATTCGGCCGGCGGTGCCAAGATATCTGGAAAATAGCGGCGTCTCGAGCACCGTCTGGCGGTAGCGTGGCGGCACCTCCGGTCGCATTGCCTCCGCCGGTGGGATTCGAACCGCGCGGGCGACGGCGCCGAACGTGCCGGCCGCGGCGGCGAAGAATGTCAGCGTCGCGGCGCCGAGGACAACGCGTGGAGGCACATTGAAGTGCAGCTCGGGGAAACGGAAGTACGCATTATAGAGGTCAATGATCATCGTCCCGAGCGACGCACCTCCCGCCACACCGATTGCGATGCCGACGATCCCGATCGCGAAGCCCCACTTCAGGTAGTGCCATCCGATGGCCGCGTTGTCGTAGCCGAGCGCTTTCAGTGAAGCGATCTGCGGTCGCTGCAATGCGAGGGCACGGGTGAGTGCCACGTTCAAGATGAATGAGGCGATGATCAGAAAGATCAGCGGCAGGAGAAATCCGAAGCTCTGGAGTTGAGAGAGCTCGTTCTGGACCGTCCAATGCGACAGCTGAAGGGCGCGCGGAATGGCGCCGCGGCCGCCATAGGGTTCGAGGATGCGGTCCAGTCGTGAAATCACCTCCTCGCTGGCAGCCCCGGGCGACAGCGCGATCGTCACATCGTTGAAGCCGCCCTCCATGTCGAAGGCCGCCGCCAATGCCTTCTCGTCCATCCAGAAGATCCCGTATCGCTGCTCGTCCGGGACGAGTTCACCTGGCCTGATGCTGTAGATGTATTCGGGCGAGAGCGCCACACCGACGATGGTCAACTGCCTCAAACGGCCATTGATGACGGCCGCAACTTGATCGCCAGGCTCGAGCTTGTTTGCGATGACGAATCCCTCACTCGCCAGGATTTCATCCGGACGATTGGGCTCGATCCAGCGGCCGCGCCGGAGAAACAGGTCGTTGACCCGTGGACGGCGATCGGAGGGAATCGACACGAGTTGTGCGGCAGCCGGTTCACTGAGGTCTTCCAAATCCAGCGTCACTCCGGCGACGACGCGTGTTTCCATCGCGGAGACGCCTGGGATGGCGGCGATGTCGCTGGCCACGCGCTGCGGAGCGCGCTTGACCGAGGCGAACACGTGGCCGAACCGCTGCCGCTCGTAGTACGCGCTGCGCGTCCCGCTGAGCGAAGCAAAGAGCGACTGGTACATCACGTACATCGAGACACCAGCCGCGACGACCATCGCGATGGCGAAGGCTTGACCTTTCATGCCCCAGAGATCGCGAAGCAGTTTTCGATTGAGCGCGGAAAGGGTCATGGCCTCACCATGCGAGTTCCTGTGGCGAGAGCTTCTCGGTCCTGTTCTCGACCGCGGTGACGCGCCCATCGGCCAGCCGCACGACCCGGTCGGCCATCGATGCGATCGCAGCATTGTGCGTGAT
>JBKPNV010000141.1:0-10516 GCA_046732795.1 Acidobacteriota bacterium | reverse complement strand
CCGCATCGTTCAGTAAACCGCGAGAGCCTCCCAAACGACTTCATCCCGGGACGCTCGTGCGGGAATCTGCCGAGGGAGAGACCGTGAACAATTTCTTGATCGCTGCTGCGTCAATTACCGGAGCCATTGTCCTCACGACCCTGACCGTCCAGGCGCAAGGCCGGGGCAGCGGAAGAGGAAGTGATCCGCCGCCACCACAATCGCAGCGGCCAGTGACTGTTCCTGAGCCCGCAACACTTACGCTACGGGGTGCCGCCGCAGTTGGCGGCGGGCTCTTGATCCGCCACTTGAGATCCAGACGTAAGAAGGCGTAACCCGCTTTCCGTAAGGAATGTCACGTCAATCAGATTGCAGAACATAACGCGCTAGAAGAGACGTGTCGGCTAGAGCCGATTGAGAATCCGTTCGCGCCGAAAGTGTTATCCCTGCGCTCGGAATAGACCGCCGCGAATCCGACCGGAAAAGAGTCTGAGAGATCTGGAGCCGGCGACCCGACTTGAACGGGTGACCTGCTGATTACGAATCAGCTGCTCTACCAACTGAGCTACGCCGGCACGAAGGAGAGCCAGAGCGCCGAGACGCGCGCCCAGGACGCTCCAGTCTAGCACGGTCGGCGCGACGCGCTATCCTGTGGGCTCCCTTTCGAAGGAGCCGTTATGCGCCCCGGACGCGTGTTCGTCGCCACACTGATTCTCGCGGCGGAAGGTCTGAGCCTCCATAACCAGAAGCCGCTCGCGCAGGCAGCCAACTCGATCGTCCCCGCCGCCGACGTCATCGTCGAACCTGCGACGCTCATCTCGGCCGGATTCGAGTGGCGCATCGAGGGCGATGCCAACCGCAACGCGACAGTGGCGGTCACCTATCGCAAGAAAGGGGAGTCGGCCTGGCGCCAAGGATTGCCACTGCTCCGCATCGGCGGCGAGCGCACGGTCTTCGAGGGCGCGCTCGATTACACGGCCCCCAACATGTTCGCGGGCAGCCTCTTCGGCCTCACCGAGGACACCGACTACGAGGTGCAGTTCAGGCTGAGCGATCCCGATGGCGTCAGCGGCGGCGACAGCAAGAACGAGTCGACGAAGTCAGTCACGCTGCGCACGCGCGCTGAACCGCAGGCGTCCACCGCGGGTCGCACGTTTCACGTCTACCCGCCTGGTCATCAAGGCGTGAAGCAGGAACCGGCATTCCTCGGACTCCTCTCCGCCTATTACATCGCGGCGATCGGCGGGGACTGGAGCCGCGCCTCGCCGCCGCGGGTGCGCCCTGGCGACACGATCCTCGTGCACGCCGGCGTCTACAAGGACTTCGACCGCACCAACTACAGTCATGAGATTCAATCAAAGTACACAACCTGCTGCGGCACGCCATGGGATGGCACCTATTTCCTGACGCAGAGCGGCACTGCCGATCGGCCGATCGCGATCAAAGCAGCCGGCGACGGCGAAGTGGTCTTTGACGGCGACGGCAACAACGTCCTCTTCAACGTGATGGGTGCGAGCTACCTCTATTTCGAGGGCCTCACGTTCCGCAATACGACGACGGCCATCGAGGCGGGGCAGAAGGGAATTGCGGGATCCGAAGGACTGACGGTGAAGTACTCGCGCTTCGAGGACGTCGGCGTCGGCATCCACAGCGATTGGTCGGGCACGAAGAATTTCTACATCGTCGACAACGTGTTCGTCGGCCGCAACGATCCCGACGCGGTGTTCGGCTGGTTGAGTCAATGGCCCTGGTCGAGCCAGGCCGGTTTCGAGCAGAGACGAAAGCTGAAGTCGTACTACGCGGTTTCGATCTACGGCTCGGGACACGTGATGGCCTACAACCGCGTCACGCGCTTTCACGACGCCCTCGATCATGCAACCTACGGCATGCCGGACGGCTATCCGTCGACGCCGCGCGATCGCATGCCGGTCTCGATCGACGTCTACAACAACGATGTCAACAACGTCCACGACAACTGTTTCGAGGCTGATGGCGCGATGCACAACATCCGCATCTTCAACAACCGTTGCTTCAACGTGGCGACCGGCGGCATGAGTCCACAGCCGATCTTCGGCGGCCCCGCGTACTTCATCCGCAACGTCGTCTACAACGGCGTCTACGGACCGCTCAAGATCCACGGCGACCCGTCGGGGATCGTCGTGTATCAGAACACCTACGTCGGCGAGGTTGCGCAGCTCACGCCCGCCTCGAACATGCACTTCCGCAACAACCTGATTCTGGGGCAGCGCGCGCGCCAGGCGGTCTTCGCGATCGACACGTACACCAACTACAGCTCCTCGGATTACAACGGCTTCTATGCGAGCCCGGACCCGCCGTTCGCGGGAGCAGCCGCGATGCCGTACGCGTTTCAATGGAATTCGCCACCCACGGGCACGATGGCGGACTTCAAGTCCGCGCGGCAGGTTCGCCGATTCGCGACGCTCGCCGAATACGCGGCCGCGACAGGGCAGGACACGCACAGCAAATCAATCGACTTCACGCTGTTTCGCAAGGCCGCCGCGCCGGACTTCACCAAGCCGACGCAGCTCTACGATCCGGCAACCGTGGATCTGCAACTGCGCGAGGGTTCTGCCGCCGTCGACGCCGGCATCGAGTTGCCTGGCATCACGGACGGTTTCAAAGGACGAGCACCCGACCTGGGTGCGTACGAGCTCGGTGCGCCCCCGATCCATTACGGGCCGCGGGAGCGAACGCCGCATTGACTGGGCGTTTGTGCCAGGCGGTCTAAAGACGCGCCTCTCCTGCACGTCCTACCTACAACCGCCGCCCGTCCCCATGCTATGAGTGAGGTATGGCTCGCCGATCGCTCCATTACGCCTGGATCGTCGCGTCCGTCACGTTCGTGATCCTGCTCGTAACGGCCGGTGTGCGCGCGACGCCGGGCGTGTTGATGCTCTCGCTCGAGCGCGAGTTCGGGTGGAGCCGCGCGGCGATTTCTACAGCCGTCGCGATCAACATCGCCCTCTTTGGTCTGATCGGTCCATTTGCGGCATCGGTGATGGATCGGCTGGGTGTCCGCCGCGTCATCCTCGCAGCCCTCGCGCTGCTGTGTGTGTCCGTGGCGTTGACGACCCAGATGCGGGCGCAGTGGCAGCTGACGCTGTTATGGGGAGTGCTCGTTGGCACGGGCACTGGCGTGACGTCGATGGTGTTGGCAGCCATCATCGCCAATCGCTGGTTCGACGAGCGGCGCGGCCTCGTCCTCGGCATCCTGTCGGCAGCCAACGCGACCGGACAATTGATCTTCTTGCCGTCTCTGGCAGGCCTTGTCGAGTCGAACGGATGGCGCTCGGCGGCGCTGCTCGTCTCTGGCGCAGCGGCGGTCGTCTTCGTCGTCGTGCTGATCTTCATGCGCGATCGTCCGGAGGATCTCGGCCTGCTGCCCTACGGACGGCCGGTTGGCGCTGTCTTCCCGCAGCACCGCGCGCTGGCGCCGCTTCAGGCGCTCGCGCTCGCGTCCCGAACCCGTGCGTTCTGGCTGCTGGCCGGGACGTTCTTCGTATGCGGCGCCAGCACAAACGGGCTGATCGGCACGCATCTCATCGCCGCCTGCCATGACTACGGGATTCACGAAGTGCAGTCGGCACGACTGCTGGCGATGATGGGCATCTTCGACATTCTCGGCACGACAGCCTCGGGCTGGTTGACCGATCGCTACTCGAGCCGGCATCTGCTGTTCGGCTATTACACGTTGCGTGGGATCTCGCTGCTGTTCCTGCCGCTCACGCTGAGTCACGGCGCGAGCAGCCTCGTCGTGTTCGCTGTCTTTTACGGGCTCGACTGGATTGCGACCGTGCCGCCAACGGTACGTCTGACGAGCGAGGCGTTTGGTCGAGAGAATACGGGTGTCATCTACGGATGGATCAGTGCGAGCCATCAGCTCGGCGCATCAGTGGCGGCGTTCGGAGCCGGTGCCATCAGGACCATGCTCGGCGATTATCAGGTGGCGTTCTGGACGGCTGGGCTCCTCTGTGTCGTCGCCGGTCTGTCGTTCCTGGCGATCGGACGATCGCTTCGGCCAGCGCCTGTTCCGGTCGTCGCGACGGCGGCGTGATTTTCCGCGCTCATCGCGGGTGATTCCGCACACACGCAGCCGCATCGTCGGGATGAATGCACGCGAGGGTCCGCGCATCACGCCTTGGCCGCGGTACGCGACTTGCCCGTGATCGGGGTATGGCTACGATCAATCACTCGACGATCTGCGAGGTTCCCGTGTTCTTCGCCACGAACGAAGGGCAGACTCGCCGCATCGCCAAACGGGTCTCTTCAGTTCTGCACGATCTCGGCTTCGACAGTCGCGCCTTCGATATCGCCGAACCGGATGCGTCCGCCATCGACTGGCGCCACGTGCGCGGCGCTGTCGTAGGCGCGTCGATTCACGCCGGCAAGCATCAGAAGGTGGCCGCGCGCTTCGTGCGCAGCCACGCTACCGAGCTCACATCCGTGCCTTCGGCGTTCTTCTCCGTCAGCCTGAGCGCGGCTTCCACGAATGCCAGGGAGGTCGAAGCGGCGCTCAACCTCGCGAAGGCCTTTCCACCCGCCTGTGGCTGGACGCCGGTCCGAATCGATTCCGTGGCCGGCCGGCTCGCCTATCAGGAATACGGATTCTTCATCCGATGGGTGATGAAACGGATCGCGAAGAAGGAAGGAGCGCCGACGGATACCAGTCGCGATTACGAGTTGACCAACTGGGAAGCCGTCGACAAGCTGGCGCGCGACATGGCGCGCACGATTCACGCGCGCGAGGCGGTGGCGTAGGGCAGAGGCGCAAAGAAAAAGGGCGGGTCCGAGGACCCGCCCCTGGGCAAAACTGTGAAGGGGTCTGACCCCGCACATCAGTGATGGATCATCGGGACGTTGAGCTCCGCGAGCTTTGCCACCATGTCTTCAGCAGACGTCGCAGGCTTCACTGCCTTCTCGATGTAAGTGATCTTTCCCTGCTTGTCGATGTAGAACGTCCAGCGGTTTGCGAAGCCGGGCGGGTTGGGCATCAGCACGCCGTACTTCGTCGCCACTTCCTTCGTCGGATCCGCCAACATCGGGAAGTCCGCTTCTTTCTTCTCGACAACAGTCGAAGGGCCACCATTGCGACCCTGCAACGTCACGCTCGTCGCCTTTGCGAACTTGGTGTTGTCCTCCACGTTGTCGACGCTGGCCATGAAGTAAGCCACTTCATACATCCGGATCTTGTCGCCGTTCTCGGCCAGCGATTTGCACTCGATCGTGCAGCCCTGCGTGAAGGCCTTCGGGAACCAGGCAAGGACCACCGCCTTCTTTCCCTTGAAGTCCGACAGCTTGTAGGTCTTCCCGTCGGAGGCCTGAAGGCTGAAATCGGGAGCCGTGTCCCCAACCTTCAGCTCGGTGGTCTGAGCCTTCACTCCCACTGCCAGGGCCGCTGCTAACCCTATCGCCATCAATGCGCGCATGTACGAATCCTCCCTGAGCTGTACAACCCTCCAGCACCCTTGGGCCGGAACGGGGTGAGTATACCGCTGAACGGTAACATTCCGCTGCCGATGACGCATCCACTTGTAGTCGAGGTCCGCGCGGCGCTCGAAAAGGCCGCGGATCCGGTCAAAGCTCCACGAATGCAGGCCTACATGAAGTCGACGATGCCATTCCGCGGCGTCTCGGCTCCCGAACAGAAGGTCCTCTGGCGACAGATCTTTCCGGCGCACACACTGTCCTCGCGGAAGGAGTGGGAGCGCGTCGCGCTGACGCTCTGGCGAGACGCCAGGTTCCGCGAAGAACGTTACGCGGCCGTGGCACTGACTGCCCTGCGAAGTTTTGCTGCGTATCGGACGATGGCGTCGGTTCCAATGTTCGAGGAAATGATCGTGTCCGGGGCGTGGTGGGACTTCGTCGATGCCATTGCCGGCCGGCAGCTGGGCGACATCCTGCGAACCGATCCGACACGAATGTCAAAACTGATGCGCCGTTGGGCTCGCGACCGGAACATGTGGAAACGGCGCGCGGCGATTCTCTGCCAGCTGGGATTCAAGCGTGAAACCGACTTGACGCTGCTGTATGACTGCATCGAGCCGAACTTTGGGGATAGGGAGTTCTTCATTCGCAAGGCGATCGGCTGGGCGCTGCGCCAGTATGCATGGGTGAATCCACGCGAGGTCACACGGTACGTGAGAGCCAATCGCGATCGATTGGGTGGATTGAGCGTACGCGAGGCTCTCAAGAACACGTAGCCCGTTATGCCGGCTGACGAGCGAATTTCGTCGACACCTTTGCCGGCATTGCCAGGGCGAAGGCCTTGACTAGTTCGGCATGAGCTCGTCGCGCACTCGAGCACGCTCGCGATTGATTTGATCCAGCGTCGCCGCAAGACGCCGCAGCACCGCTTCGGGTCATCGCGAGCGCCACTTCCCCTTCGCCGGCAAACACCCGTTGACGCGCCCGCCTGCCGTAACGGAGGCACGTCGTGAAGATAGGCGCTCCTGACCCGAACCATCCACGGTTGGCACCTTCCCCATCAGGAGCACGGAGCAATGTCAGACCACGTTCGTGAACATCGAAGCCTGCTGGCCGCCGTCGAGAGGCGGTTGCTGATCGCCGTCGCCCTCCGCCTTCCCAGATGGGTGCACTCCGATCACCTCACGGGGTTGGCGATTGCGGCGATGGTGACGGCGAGCGCCGCATTCATCTGCTCGCGCTGGGACACACGGGCGCTCTGGATCGTCGTGGCCGCGCTGGCGGTCAACTGGTTCGGCGACAGCCTGGACGGGACGCTCGCTCGCGTTCGCAAGGTCGAACGGCCGCGGTACGGCTTCTACCTCGATCACGTGCTCGACATCGTCGGGATCACGATTCTGCTGGCAGGGCTTGCCGCATCGTCGTTCATGTCGCCAGTGATCGCGCTGTCACTGGTCATCGCGTATCTACTGGTTTCCGGCGAGGTCTTTCTGGCAACCGCGGTCAGAGGTGTCTTCAAGATGTCGTTCGCCTGGATTGGGCCGACCGAGCTGCGAATCCTGCTGGCGATTGGCACGATTGCACTTCGCAACGATCCTCACGTCAACCTGGGCGCGTGGGGCCGGATGCCCCTGTTCGATTTCGCAGGATTGATCGCCGCTGCAGGGCTGACCGTGGTGCTCATCGTGTCGGCCACTCGCAATGCGACGGCGCTCGCGCGGCTCGAGCCCCGACGGTCAGGCGCAACGCGGTAGGGTAGGCGGGTCCAAGAGATCCGCCTCTACTTGGCTGTGCGGTCTAACGGGGCTTTACGCATGGTCGTACGAGGTAGTACGATGCCGGTTTACGGATCCCCAGGAATTCGCCACAGTGTCTCCCAAAGCGGTGTCTCCCAAAGCGGTGTCTTCTTCTAACGCGGTGTCTTCTTCTAACGCGGTGTCCTCTTCCAAAGCGGTGTCCGCTTCCAGCGCGGCTACGCCCGATGCGAACCCCGCCGCGAACGCTCGCAAGCCGCTCATCGTTCGCGGTGCGCGGACGCACAACCTCAAGAACATCGATGTGACGCTGCCAGCGGGCAAGCTGGCCATCATTACCGGCGTCAGCGGCTCGGGGAAATCGTCTCTTGCCTTCGACACGATCTACGCGGAAGGGCAGCGCCGGTACGTCGAGTCGCTCTCGGCCTACGCTCGGCAGTTCCTCGAGCGCATGGAGAAACCGGACGTCGACCGTATCGAAGGCATCTGCCCGGCCATTGCGATCCGCCAGAAGAATAGCGTTCGGAATCCGCGCTCGACCGTGGGAACGACCACCGAGATTCACGACTACATGCGACTGCTGTTCGCACGGGTCGGCCGGACGTTCTGCCGGCAGTGTGGTCAGGAAGTGATTCGCGAAACGGCCGAGATCGTCGCCAAGGAGCTCGGCGAATTGCCGGAGGACACTCGTCTGCTGATTGGATTCGAGATTCCGATCGTATCGATTCCGGCAGCCGCCCCGTCATCTGCCGATGAGAACGGCGACGACGACTCCGATGATCTGGAACCCGCAAGGAATGGTGTCGACGGGATCGGCGAGACAATCAACGGACTGCGGCGGCGCGGGTTCGGTCGACTGTTGGTCGATGGCCGCGCGGTTGCGTTCGAAGAGATCGACGTGGCGTCTCTCAGTGCGCGAGCTACTCTCGAGGTGGTCGTCGATCGCGTTCGCATCGAAGGCGATCTGCGCAGCCGGCTGACCGATTCCATCGAGACATCATATCGAGAGGGCGGCGGCGCGGCATTTGCCGTCGTCGTAGACCGGGACTCCGGACTCGGGACTCGGGAGTCGGGGCTCGCGGCTCGGGACTCGGGACTCGGGGCTCGGGATTCGGGAGCCCGAACCCCCGAACGCCGAAGACTTGTGTTCTCCGAGCGGTTTGAGTGCCGCGCGTGCGGCATCGCGTACGAAACGCCGCAACCGCGCCTCTTCTCGTTCAACAACCCGTTCGGCGCCTGCCCGACCTGTCATGGGTTCGGCAACATCATCGAGCTCGACATGGCTCTGGTCGTGCCCGATCCCTCGCTCTCGATCAATCAGGGCGCGATCGAGCCATGGAGCAAGCCACACTATCGCGCGCAACTGGCGGAACTGAAACGCGCGGCTCGCAAGGCGGCCATTCGGCTCGACGTGGCGTGGAAGGACCTCACCGACGATGAGCGGCGGTTCGTGGTTGAGGGTGACGGCGATTTTGAAGGTATTCGCGGCTTCTTCCGCTGGCTCGAGCGCAAGAAGTACAAAGTGCACGTGCGTGTGTTCCTCAGCCGCTACCGTGGCTACCTGGCGTGCCCTGACTGCGGCGGCGCCCGTCTCCGTCGCGAAGCGCGCAACGTGCGTGTCGGTGGCCGAACGGTCGATGAGGTGTCGGCGCTGACGGTGGACGCCGC
This sequence comes from Acidobacteriota bacterium, assembly GCA_046732795.1. Taxonomy (GTDB): domain Bacteria; phylum Acidobacteriota; class Vicinamibacteria; order Vicinamibacterales; family UBA2999; genus Gp6-AA40. The sequence continues at coordinate 1,670 of JBKPNV010000141.1, read as the reverse complement.
ACGGCAGTTCTTCGCCGAGCTACAGCTCACCGAGAAGGAATCAACCGTCGCGGACAAAGTGCTGCGCGAGATTCGGCGACGGCTCTCGTTCCTGAGCGATGTAGGGCTCGACTACCTGACGCTCGATCGCCTGTCGTCGACGCTGTCAGGAGGGGAGTCGCAGCGCATCAACCTGGCGACGTCCCTCGGGTCGGCGCTCGTCGGCACGCTCTACGTGCTGGACGAACCGTCGATCGGGCTGCACGCGCGAGACAACCAGCGCCTGATCGAGATCCTTCGCCAGCTTCGCGATCAGGGCAACACGGTGCTCGTCGTCGAGCACGATGAAGACATGATCCGCGTCGCCGATCACATCGTCGATCTCGGACTGGGTGCGGGCGAGCAGGGCGGCCGCGTCGTGTTTTCGGGCGACCTGCCCGGTTTGCTTCAGGAGGCGCGATCGCTCACGGCCAAGTATCTGCGTAACGAGTTGGCGATTCCCGTTCCTTCGCCGCGACGGAAAGGCATCGGGCAGAAGATTCGATTGCGCGGCGCCAGCGAACACAACCTGAAGGACATCGACATCGATATCCCGCTGAACACACTGACGTGCGTGACCGGTGTGAGCGGGTCCGGTAAGTCGACACTCGTGCACGACGTCCTCTATGCGGCGATCAAGCGCGCGAAGGGTGACTGGGATCGCCGCGTCGGCTCGTTCAGCGAACTGGAAGGGCTCGAATACATCACGGATGTCGCCCTCGTCGATCAGACGCCGATCGGGCGAACGCCGCGGTCGAATCCGGTCACCTACCTCAAGGCCTTCGACCCGATTCGCGAGCTCTTCTCGCTGACGAAGGACGCGCGGGCGCGCGGGCTGACAGCGAGTCACTTCTCCTTCAACGTCCCTGGTGGCCGATGTGAAGCGTGTCAGGGTGAAGGCGAAGTGCGGGTCGAGATGCAGTTTCTCGCCGATGTGTTCGTGCCGTGCGATCAGTGTGATGGCAAGCGCTTCAAGCCGCAGGTGCTCGACGTGCGCTATCGCGGCAAATCCGTGCACCAGGTGCTCGAGATGACCGTGCGTGAGGCACTGGCGTTCTTCAGCACGTCGCCGAAGGTGTTGCGCCGTCTGCAGGTGCTCGACGAGATTGGTCTCGGTTATCTGCGTCTCGGGCAACCGGCGACCACGCTGTCTGGCGGCGAGGCGCAACGGATCAAAATCGCGGCGCACCTCTCGTCGTTCGGGGGCGAGCGGGTCTTGTACATCCTTGACGAGCCGACGACGGGCCTGCATTTCGACGACATCGCGAAACTGCTCGCCGCGTTTCGAAAGCTCGTGGAGGCCGGCCACACGCTGCTTGTCATCGAGCACAATCTCGACGTGATCAAGACGGCCGACTACATCATCGATCTCGGACCCGAGGGAGGGGCGGCCGGCGGAGAAGTCGTCGCAACCGGCACGCCCGAGCAGGTGGTGCAGGTCGCAGCCTCGTACACCGGCCAGGCGCTTCGGGACGTTCTTGCCACCGGACGCTCGCACGCCTACGCGGCGCGGTGAAAAAGACACCGGGTGTGATTTTCGCGGACTGACGATGCGAAAATCACACCCGGTGTCCTTGCAGCGGTCATTCTATGAGCGGCCGACTCTTACCGTTGCGGCGGAGCTGATCGGCAAAGTTCTGGTCCATCGGACG
>JBKPNV010000140.1:0-11530 GCA_046732795.1 Acidobacteriota bacterium | reverse complement strand
GTCGTCACGCGAATGCCTTCCTGCGCGAGCTCGGCATGCAAGCCCTCGGACAGCCCAGTGAGCGCAAATTTGCTGGCGCCGTACGGAAGCAGGTGAGGCACTGCGATCCGGCCGCCAATGGACGAGATGTTCACAATGCGTCGGGCGCCTCCCTGTCGCATGTGCGGCAGCACGGCCAGAATCGCGAACAGCGGCCCCCAGAAATGCGTGGCCATCGCATCCTCGAAGTCGCCGACCGTCATGTGGTTGAGCGGACCAGCCTGAATGATGCCGGCGTCGTTGATGAGAACGTCGATCAAACCGAAGTCGGCGACGATGCGCTCGATGGTGTCGTTGACCTCATGGCGATCTCGAATGTCGCAGACGAAGGTCGAGGCGTCGCCTCCGCGACTCTCGATGTCCGCGCGGGCGCGCTCCAGTTCCTCTGCGTCTCTGGCCATGAGCACCACATGCGCACCTTCCGACGCAAGCTCCCGTGCGATGACGAGGCCAAGGCCGCGCGATCCTCCCGTTATCACTACAGTCATCCCGGAAAAGTCGATCTTCTTGCGTGCGCGCCAGGCGCGCGCCAGCAGCATGCCGCTTCCAATGGCGGCGAGGATGGTTCCGGTGCGTTGGCTCGTCGTCATGATGGCTGTCCCCAGCGTCGTCTGATGCAAGGGGCGTGCAGGCCCCAACCGATCGACGCGCCCGCCCTTTGCGTCGACTGTTCAGGTCTTCTGACGAGCTGCCGGAGCTCGGGCGTGGGCGGTCGACATGGCTTGGTTGACCCAACACGGCGCGAAGGTTGCAAGAACGTTTGGCTAGTCGAGGTTGCGATGCAGAGCACTTCAATTCTGATGCGGCGAACGTTTCCAATTCTTCTGATGGCGCCACTGCTGTCTGGCTGCGCGGCAATCGAGGGAATCTTCAAAGCCGGTGTCTGGGTCGGCATGATCGCTGTTGTCGTCGTCATTGCGCTGGTCGGATTCCTTGTCGTGAAAGTGCGCGGGTCCTGAATGCCGGCGGCGCGGTGCGCCGCGATCGTGATTGCGGATCGCGGATTGAAGCGGCAAATCACCGCAGGAGTCTCGATCGCGGTGATCCTGCTGACTGCCGCATGTGGCGGCGCGGAACAGTTACTGTCGGATCAAGAAAAAGCGCTCACGTCTCTGCGCGCGACCGCGGCCACGGTCGGCGATTCGTGGCTGACGGGCCGCATATCGACGCGGTACGCTCGGACCGCCCTTGACAGGACGATCCAACTGCTGGAGCAGCAACGCGCCGAACTGGTAGCAGCACCCGAAGTCCTCGCCGATGACCGAGGCTCGATACTGACCGACAAACTGCAACGGCTCGCGCGCGCCATCGTCGCGCTACGGCGCGGCATTGACGCAGGCGATTCGTCCGACGTCCGCCGCACGCTTTCTGAACTGGCGCCCACCGCTCTCGCACCATGAAGAAGATCTTCAACCTGGTGCTCGGCATCGTCACCAGCATCGGAGGGTTCGTCGAAGTCGGTTCGATCTCGACGGCCGCCCAAGGCGGTGCTGAGTTCGGATTCCATCTTTTGTGGGCGATTGCCGCCGCCACGCTCATTGCCGCCATGCTGTCCGAGATGGCAGGCCGGGTTGCGATTGTCAGCCGGCGATCGGTCGTCGCCGCCGTCAGGGAACGGTTTGGCATTCACTTGCAAGCGGTGTCGCTCGGCGCGGAGTTGATGATCGATGTGCTTCTGCTCACTGCGGAGATCGGCGGCGCCGCGATCGCCATCAAGCTGCTCAGCGGCATCAGTTTTCCATGGTGGGTGATCCCGATCGGCGCCATTGTATGGTGTGTCGTCTGGTTCGGCAGTTTCACCGTCATTGAAGACGGCGTCGGCCTGCTCGGCCTGGTCACACTCGTTTTCGTTGTGGCCGCATGGAAGCTCGATCCCGACTTCGGCGCCCTCGCGACCGGTTTCATACCGTCGATACCTGATCACGATGTCATTCGCTACGGCTTCCTTGCCGTCAGCATCATCGGCGCGACAGTCAGTCCATACCTGATCAATTTTTACGCATCCGGCACGATCGAAGAGCACATGACGAAATCGGATCTCTGGATCAATCGGACGACGGCGTTGCTCGGAATGGGATTCGGCAGCGTGGTGTCGATGGGTGTTCTGGTCACAGCGGCACTCGTTCTGGCACCGCGTCAGATCATGGTTGACTCCTACGAACAGGCGGCGCTGATGTTCGTCCCCGTGTTTACTCGCTTCGGCATCCCGCTCTTCGCCCTTGCGCTCGGGATCGGCTGCATCGGCGCGGCGATCGAAATCACGCTCAACGCCGGCTACGTCTTGGCCCAGTCCTTCGGCTGGCCGTGGGGCACGGAGAAGAGGCGACGCGAGACGGCGCGTTTCAGCAGCGCATTCACGTTCGTCCTCCTGCTGGCCCTCGCGACTGCGATCAGCGGCGTCGACCCGCTGAAAGTCACCTTGATCTCAGTGGCCCTGACTGTCGTCATCATGCCGATAATCGTCCTGCCATTTCTCGTCCTTCTCAACGATCGGCGGTATGTGCAGGATCACACGAGTGGACCGATTGGAAACGGCGCCCTCGCGTTCCTCGTCGTGCTCAGCGCGATTCTGGCGCTCGTCGTGATCCCACTCGAGATCTTCGGAGGCTGACATGAATCTCGTACGCGACCTGCTCGACAAACTGACCGTCGATGAAGCCCGCCGCGAGATCGGCCGCGTCGACGGGCTGACGATCGAAACCGCCGGCGGCGGTCCGCCTCGTCTGACCTCGATCGTGGTTGGTCCGCGCGCGCTCGCGGATCGACTCCATCCGCTGGTCGGTCGCTGGGTCGCCGCTGTGGAACTCGGATTCGGCATCGAGGAAGGCCGGCCGGTGCGCATCGAGATGAAAGACATCGGTGATATCGATGCCGACGTCACGGTGCGGACGGGAGCCAAACAAATTGCCCTCGAGGCAGTTGAGCGCCGGCTGCGACGATGGCTCAGCAGGCTTCCCGAGGTCGTGTGAGTACCGAACTGCGTCTCGATCTGCTCCTCGGTCGAAAGGTACTGACCGCCAATAATCGAGTGCTCGGGCGCATCGAGGAATTCGTGGCGGAGAAACGCAACGGCACGTGGGAAGTTCTGACCTTCATCGTCGGACCGATAGGACTGATCGAACGACTGGGAATCGGGTTGCGGCTGGTCATCGGCACTGCACGCCCGCACGGGTATGCGGTGCAATGGGATCAGCTCGACCTGACGAATGCACGCCGCCCTCGGCTTACGTGTCCGGTCGATCAACTGCGCCGGCTCTAACGCCCTCCATCGTCACGAATGCCGCTCCGGCTCATCTGTGCCGCTCGCTCACACGGGAACGCATTCGTCCGCATCGCCTCGGATCAGTGGATACTGAGGCCCATGCTTCCTACAGAACGCTTCGCGTATTCGCCGATCGCCGATCGACCGCGGCTTGTCTTGCCAGGCGGCGCCCGCCTGGTGGTCTGGGTGATCGTCAATGTCGAAGACTGGAACCCGCTCGAGCCACTGCCGCGCACCGTTCTGCCACCACCCGCGGGCGGATCACCGATGCCCGACATTCCCAACTGGGCGTGGCACGAATACGGCAACCGCGTGGGCTTCTGGCGCATGCTCGATGTCTTCGACCAGTTCCGCGTCCCCGCCGTTCTCGCGATCAACGGCAGCGCGATTCAGAGGTACGAACCGATCGCGCGCGCCGCACTCGAACGGCAATGGGAATTCATCGGCCACGGCTTCAGTCAAAGGAACATGCAGAAGGTTCCCGACGAACGCGTGGATATCCAGAAGACGACCGCAGCAATCGAGGCATTCACAGGACGACGGCCGCGCGGCTGGCTGGGCCCCGGTCTGACCGAAACATGGGACACGCCGGACATCCTCGCGGAAGAAGGGTACGACTACGTGTGCGACTGGGTACTCGACGATCAGCCGGTGCCCGTGCGTACCCGAACCGGATCGCTCGTCAGTGTCCCCTACACGCAAGAGTGCAACGACGTTGCGATGATGCTCATTCAGCACCACAGCGCGCCGGAGTATCGGGACCGTGCCATCGACCAGTTCGATCAGCTGTTCTCCGACGCGCACGACTCCGTTCGCGTGATGGCGCTCGTGGTGCATCCCTACATCATGGGCGCACCACATCGGCTGCGGTATCTCCGCGAGGCACTTACCCACATGCAGTCACGCCAGGGGGTTCTTTTCTGGACGGGGGAACAGATCCTCGATTGGTACGTTGCCGCGCGGAGTGCGATACCGGCGACCACCACGTAGCGGCGGGACACGCATATACTTCGACTCCACTGGAGGGTCGCCATGTCGCGAGCACATCTCCTCGTCGCGCTATTGCCCGTCGTCGCCGCACAGACCATCCATTATCGAATCGTCGAGAACCATTTCGCGCTGCCGGACGGCAGAAAGATCGGATCGACTGTTGGGATCACGATCGATCGCGACGGATCGAGCGTGTGGGTTTTCGAACGGTGTGGCGCACAGAACTGCGTTGGCTCCGGAGTAGCGCCGGTGCTGAAGTTCGACGCCTCGGGCACGCTGGTGAGGAGCTTTGGCGCCGGGATGTTCGTACGGCCGCACGGCATCCACGTGGATCGCGACGGCAACATCTGGGTTGCCGATGGTGAAGGTCCCGATGGCAAGGATCCGCGAAGGGACGGCAAGGGCCATCAGGTGTTCAAGTTCAGCCCCGATGGAAGAGTGCTGATGACACTCGGCAAGGCTGGAGTCGCCGGCGCCGGCCCCGACACGTTCAACATGCCCTCGGCTGTCCTGATCGCGCCGAACGGTGACATCTTCGTCGCCGACGGTCACGGTGGCAATTCGAACGCCCGCGTGCTGAAGTTCTCAAAGGACGGCAGGTTGATCAAGACGTGGGGCAAGAAAGGAACCGGACCCGGAGAGTTCGACACACCGCACGCGCTCGCCATGGATTCGCGCGGCCGCCTCTTCGTCGGTGATCGCGGCAACAATCGCATTCAGATATTCGATCAGGACGGCACGTTCCTCGAGGAGTGGAAGCAATTCGGCCGGCCAAGCGGCGTGTTCATCGACCGCCACGATACGCTCTATGTGGCCGATCATCAGTCCGACGCGAAGACCAACCCGGGATTCCGGAAAGGCATCATGATTGGCAGTGCGCGCGACGGTAAGGTGACGGCCTCCATCCCGGATCCGGATCCCGATGGCTCGCAGGAAGGCGTCGCCGCTGATTCGGCCGGCAACATCTACGGATCGCTGACCGCGGGAATGGCGCTGAAGAAGTATGCTCCCGTGGCCGGAGTGCCAGCAGACAAATAGGCGCATCAGAGAGCATCTGACGATCCGTGCGGCCACACGCCGACGGCACACACCAGAATCCAGGGGTTGGGCACGCTGAACGGCGCGCGCTGGAAGGGCGCGAGCACGCCGCCCGCAATCAGCACCTTTCTCGATCTCACGGCGGATGGTAGCACCCGGGCAGAGCGTGCACGGGTCAACCTGGCCCAGTGAGTATGCTATTGATGACCGCTCACGGCGCGACTCTTCGATTCAAGAGAGAAAGGATGTGCAGGTGAAGAGGATCGGTTTCCTCTCGTTCGGGCACTGGACACCATCACCACACTCGCAGGTACGCACAGCGGCGGACTCGTTGCTTCAATCCATCGAGCTGGCCGTGGCCGCCGAGGAGCTGGGCGCCGACGGAGCCTACTTCCGTGTCCATCACTTCGCCCAGCAGCTCGGTTCGCCGTTCCCGCTTCTTGCGGCTGTCGGCGCGCGTACGACCAGGATCGAGATCGGCACGGCGGTCATCGACATGCGGTACGAGAACCCGCTCTACATGGCGGAGGATGCGGGGGCGGCCGATACGATCGCCGGCGGCCGGCTCCAACTGGGCATCAGCCGGGGATCGCCGGAGCAGGTGATCGACGGATGGCGTTATTTTGGTTACGCGCCCGCGGAGGGCGAGACACACGCCGAGATGGCGCGCCGTCACGCTGAGGTGTTTCTCGACGTGATCAAGGGTGAAGGGTTCGCCAAACCGAACCCGCGGCCGATGTTCCCCAATCCGCCGGGGCTGCTGCGCCTCGAACCGTATTCAAAAGGGCTGCGCGATCGAATCTGGTGGGGGTCCAGCTCGAACGCCACATCCAGGTGGGCGGCAAAACTGGGAATGCACCTCCAGAGCTCGACGCTCAAAGACGATGAGAGCGGGGAGCCGCTGCACGTTCAGCAGCGCAAGCAGATCGAGGCCTACCGGGAGGCATGGAAGGAAGCCGGGCATCAGCGTGAGCCGCGCGTCTCCGTGAGCCGCAGCATCTTCGCGCTCGTCGACGATCGCGATCGTGCCTACTTCGGACATGACGCACGCAGTCAGGATCAGATCGGCTACATCGACGCGAACACACGCGCCATCTTCGGCCGCTCTTACGCAGCCGAACCCGAGGCGCTCGTCAAACAACTCGCCGAAGACGAGGCCATCGCGGCCGCAGACACACTACTCCTGACGGTGCCGAATCAGCTTGGCGTGGAGTACAACGCGCACGTCATCGAGAGCATCCTCAAGTACGTCGCGCCAGAACTTGGATGGCGATGACGCGTGCGCCCAGACCATGCGATCTGGGTGCTGTCATATAATCCCGCGTCTTCCACATGACCAACGACGCCTCGCCGGCCGGCGTGTCCGCCTCCTCCCCGCGTGACGTCACGCTCCCGTTCAAAGGCGTCGTTGCAGTCGTGATCGGCAACTGGCTCGAGTTCTACGATTTCCTGGTCTTTACCTTTTTCGCCGTCATGATCGGCGACGCGTTTTTTCCCGCCGAGTCGCAGTTCGGGCGACTGCTGGGCGCGCTGGCGACGTTCGGTGTCGGTTTCGTGACCCGGCCGCTCGGCGCCGCCATCATCGGCCCCTACGCCGATAGAGCGGGCCGTCGTGCCGCGTTGACACTCACGCTGCTGATGATGGCGATTGGGTCGGTGATGGTCGCGCTGACGCCGTCGTACGCCCAAATCGGAATTGCCGCGCCGATCCTCTTGGTGGTCGCACGTCTCATCCAAGGCTTTTCGTGCGGCGGCGAGGTCGGTCCGGCGACGACGTACCTCCTGGAGTCGGCGCCGGCGTCGAAACGCGCGGCGATCACGGCGTGGCAAGCCTACAGTCAGCAGCTTGCGATTCTGATGGGCAGCGGACTCGGATTGCTCCTCGCAGCGACCCTGACACGGGACGACCTGTACTCATGGGGCTGGCGTATCCCGTTTCTCCTCGGCATCGTCGTCGCGCCGGTCGGCATCTATATCCGGCGCTCGTTGCCTGAGACAATCGCGCCAACGCAGACCCAGCGATCGACGGGCCACGTGCTCAGCGAATTAGCGCGTCACCACGCGCGTGCCGTCATCCTCGGAATATGCATCATCTGTGGCGGAACGATCTCGACCTACGTGCTCACCTACATGACGACCTACGCGATTACGACACTCCATCTTTCGGAGACGATCGGCAATGCATTGAATTTCACCGGCAGCGTCGCGCAGATCGCCGGCTTTGCCGTCGGCGTCTGGCTGGATCGCTTCGGCCGCAAGCGGATACTCATTGCCACTCGGCTGGTCTTTGTGGCGAGCGTCTTTCCCGCGTTCTCGATTTTGACGTCGCCACAAACGACGCCACAGACGATCCTCGTGACGAATCTGATTCTCAGCTTTGTATTCGCCACGACAATCGGCGCGATGTATGCGTTTCTGGCGGAAGCCTTTCCGCAGTCGGTACGTTCGAGCGGCCTGGCAATTCTCTATGCGCTCGGGGTCTCGATCTTCGGAGGAACCACTCAGTTCGTCGTCGCCTGGTTGATCGAGGCGACCAAAGATCCGATGGTGCCTGCGTATTACCAAATCGTGGCGAACATCGCGGGAATCATCGGCGTCGCGCTGCTCGTCCCGGATGCGGAGGTTGCGCGTGGGCGCGCGGCGCAACTCGTCAGGGCGTAACCGGCTCGATACGCATCACGGTACCATCCGGCATTACGCCGGCGGTTTGCAGTTCGGTTGCGATGTACAGGTTTCCGTCGGGCCCCTGTTGCACGTCGCGAATACGCACGTCGAGCGAGAGCAGCAGGAACTCGCGCTGCTCCACCTGCTGCGGCTTCGGGTTGTTGAACGACACGCGCCACAGCGCTTTTCCGTTCAGCGCTCCGAGGAACGCACTCCCCTTCCAGCCCATGAAGCGGTCGCCCGTATAGAAGATGAGACCCGACGGGCTGATCACCGGATTCCAGAACATGCGCGGGTCATCCATCCCCTCGCGGGTCCACGGGTGATCGGACACCGGCGTGCCGGTGTAGTTGCGACCGGTCGACACGAGCGGCCACCCGTAGTTATGTCCCGCGTGCAGGACGTTGATCTCGTCGCCGCCAAGAGGACCAATCTCGGATTCCCAGAGCTCTCCGGTCTCGGAGTTGTACGCGAGCCCATAGGCATTGCGGTGACCATAACTGTAGATTTCGGGCAGCGCGCCGGATCGCTGGACGAATGGGTTGTCCGGCGGGATGCTGCCGTCGTCACGGATGCGAAGGATCTTGCCGAAGTCGTTGTCGAGCGTCTGTGCTTTCATTCGCTGGCTGGTGTTCTCGGACCCGTCGCAGCAATAACGATCGCGGTCGCCAACGGTCACGAGCAGCGTGCCGTCGCGCATGAAGAGCATGCGTCCGGGATTCGCGCCGTAGCTCTCCCAGGCTTCGGAGACGAAGATCTCCTTGAAGCCGGTCAGCGCGTCACCCACGAACTTGCCCCGACCGACGGCTATCGTGTTGCCACGAGGGCCGTACTTCGGATAGCTCAGATACACCAGACCGTTCTGCGCAAAGGCGGGATGCAATTCCACGAAATGCAGGAGGTCGGGAGCGTTATTGGAGGGCGGCGATCCAGCCGGCGGCTCCGGCGCTACCCATGCAGGTGTCGGCAGAAGCTTGCCGTCGCGGATGATGCGCAGACGCCCGGCTCGCTCTGTCACCAGAATCGTGCGCGCATCGGGAAACGCCATACCGAACGGATGCACCAGGCCGTCAACCACCACGGTGACCTTGATCTTCTGGCCCGTGCCCGTGTCGAACAGGAATGGGCCCGGGCCGCCAGGCCCTTTCGCGGGTCCCTGCCCCTGAGCGCTGACACACGGGTGAACGGCAAGCAGCGCCGCCAGCGTGGCAACGCACAAAAGAGATAGGCGCGCGTTCATCGGGACCTCACTTCAGGAAAAAGTCTACTGTGCCGCACGGGACTGTCACACATGATGATCGGACCCACCACGACGACCCAGCGGCCTCGTCTGCTTGCATGATGAAGCGTCCACGCGCCGCCGTCCATGCCGGTGCGCGAGGGCGCACCTTTCGAAACGAGGTTGGCCTCCTGAATGATCTCAGAGGATCGGCCTGTGGACCTCCTGCACGATGTTGCAGTTCGGACGTGATTCTCGAGGAATGTACTCGCTCCGGACACGCGTCGAGGGTATCCTCGCCGTCATGAAACTCGCCATTGCGCTTGCGTCGACATTGTTTGCCGCATCCGTTGCGGCGCAGCAGGCAGGTCCAGCAGCTAACGGTTCCCACGGCTGGGACCCCGCGGCGGCCGCGGCGTATCTGGATGCCCGGATGGATCTCTGGTTCGCCAACGGCACCAAGCTCAAGACCGGGGACACGCAGACCGCGTGCGTCTCGTGCCACGCGGGACTCGCCTACGCGCTCTCGCGCCCGGTGCTGCGACGCGTGATGCACGTCGACGTCCCGTCGACTCAGGAAGCGAAGCTGATTGACGACACCACGCGCCGCGTCGAGACGTACGGCACGCACCAGGTGCTCTATGACTTCAACGAACGCCGGCAAATCGAGTCGCGCGGAACCGAGGCGGTACTGAATGCCGTGATCCTCACGAGCGCCGACGCCGCGAGGAATCTGCGCGAGCCGAGCGGGCCTGCGAAAAAGGCGCTTGCGCGGTTGTGGGAAACGCAGAGAGCCGATGGTCGTTGGGACTGGCTCGAGTTCGGGCTCGAGCCGTGGGAAACGACAGAGGCCGCCTACCACGGGGCCACGTTCGCGGCATTCGCCGTGGGCACCGCGGCGGGCCAGCACGACACCGTCGCAGCGGCCGGCATCGAGCGTCTTCGCTCGTATCTTTCCACCAACTATCAATCGCAACACCTCTACAACCGCACGTGGGCGCTGCTCGCCTCCACTCGCTTAACGCGAGTGATCACCGACGCCCAACGGGACGTGCTGATCGACGAGCTCGTGCGGGCGCAACGAGACGACGGCGGATGGACGCTCGAGGCGATGGGCCCGTGGAAGTGGAGCAAGACGGCCCCGCCCGTGAAATCGCCAGGCGATCTCGATGCGTCTTTGCTGACGCAGTCAGATGGCTACGCCACCGGTCTCGTGGTCTACACGTTGAAACAAGCGGGTGTTGCGTCCAGTCACGCCGCGATCCGCAAGGGAATTCAGTGGCTCGAGACGAACCAGCGCGCGATTCCCGTGCCCGACGTCCCGGGCCGCGCCTGGTACGCGCACTCGCTCAACTACGACCGCGAGCATGGCGGCGAGAAGGGCGAGCCGTGGCGTCGCTTGTTCATGTCCGATACGGCGACGGCGTTCGCCATCCTCGCGCTGGCTGACGACTAGAACTCGAGACGGCGGGTCTGAAGACGCGCCGTTACGAATGCGTCGAGGGGATATTCAGCCGAACAGCGATCGATCCAGTGTGGTCTCGTACGCCAAGAGCGATTGACCTCACTCGCCCCATCCGGACGGGGGGTCAACCCGTCCCTGCGTGAGGACCCAGTATTCCCGCAGTTCACGACACTCCCCCGTTTCGGCAAAGCGCAGCAGAAACTCACCCGCTAAGGTGAGCGGGCCGTCGTTGGTCTGCAGGTTTGCCCACCATTCAACCGCCAGACGACGACCGTCGACAATCGATCGGCCGTAACGAAGCTCGACGCTGGTCTGCGACGCCGTGACCGTGCTCCAGTAGTCCCGAATCGCCGTGCGACCGACGAACGCCGCCTGAAACGGCTGCTCGCGATACGTCGCGTCCTCCGTGAACAGTCGGCTTGCAGCCTCGGCGTCTCGTTCGATCCACGCGCTACGATATCGGGCCAGCCAGTCGACGAACTCGTCTTCGCTACCATTAGCCATGTGTGGTCTCCTGCGTCTCCGTACTCCCTCACTCTCCGAGCGCCGCATCGATCTTAATTGGGCTCATGGATCGCAGTGCACCGCCTCCTCGAGTCGCGAACGACCCCCGCAGGTTCAGTGGGGCGTCGGGTACGCATTCTGAGGACGCTGTTTGGCACGGCTACGCAAGTACTTGACCGCCCCACACTTGGAGCATGATGCTCATGCGGAAGGTTGCAGGTGCACAGGGAACTCGCCGCGCTCAAATTCATCGATGACCTCACGGCACATCTGAAAGACGTCCGCGACTCGCAAAAGGCGCTCCGCCACGCTCTTCGCGACACGCGCGACTTCTTCCAGGCCGCTCGCG
>JBKPNV010000139.1:0-4037 GCA_046732795.1 Acidobacteriota bacterium | reverse complement strand
TCGAATTCCTGCATGCGCATGAACACGTCACGATCTGCTTCGTCAACGATGCGAGCTCAGACGGCACGGGCGCAACGATCGACGGCATCCGGAAACGCGCCGCGAACGCGGTGCTCGCGCTGAACCTGCCCACCAACAGCGGCAAGGCCGAGGCCGTGCGGCGAGGCGTCCTTTACGCGGCGTCTTTGAACCGGTTCACGCTGATCGGTTACTGGGATGCCGATATGTCAACGCCGCTTTCTGAAATGATGGGCATGTTGCGTGTCTTCGACACTAATCCACTTTGCACGCTCACCATGGGATCCCGTGTCAGGCGACTGGGCTCAAGGATCCAGAGGTCTCCCGTGCGCCACGTCTTGGGCCGCGTCTTCGCGACGGTCGCGAGCATGCTTCTTCATCTCCCTGTATACGATTCGCAGTGTGGTGCAAAAATAATTCGGTCAGATCTTGTCGAGGTCCTCTTTCGCGAGCCCCTCCTGACAAAATGGCTCTTCGACGTAGAGATCCTGGCGCGGCTTCGGAACTGGATTGGCCGTGACTCACTGCTCGCCGCCGTGACCGAAGTTCCGCTGACCGTTTGGACCGAGGTGGGCGGATCGAAACTGCGCTTCGGTCACATCGCGAAGGTCCCGATCGAACTACTGAGGATCGCAAGACACTACAATCGGAAGTCTGCTTTCAGCGGAGCCTTCCCCGAGAAGAGGAACGCTTCGGGCCTGCCTACTGTTTCCTCAACTTCCTATATGTCCCACCGAACGCCGGGTTCGTCGACCCGGCAGTGATGTTGTGACTCTGGCCTCGCGCGGCGCAAGGGGCGCTCGCCAGCGGGATCCCTCAGGACGCCCGGCAGCCCGCATCCGGCGACATGCAGTTGCAAGGCCGGCACAGGCTTCTGCATCGAGAACGTTCGCTCCACGCGCGACCTCAGGTTTGACAGGCCTCGTCGGCGGATCCATCATCAGCCACGGTCGCCATGCACCTCTGCGCCCCATTTGTGACCGCGTCACCCGGTGACGCGGTCAAGGGGACATCGGCGCGCCGGAGGTGTGAATGAACGCGACGCTGAGCCTTGCCGACGACCGGGCAACCGCCCTTGAACGGTTCTGGGCGCATCTGGTGTCGTTTGTCGCAACGCCCGGCGACGACGACGAAGCGCTCCGCAAAAAGCGCCTCTTGCTGGTGGTCGTCCTGGCGAAGGCACCGGCCTGCCCCTCGCTGGCGATTGCCTACTATGCGCTTGGGATCCCGCTGGCCGCGCTGGTGCCCGTCGTCTACCAGCTGCTGACGATCCTCAGCGTGGTTGGCTTCCTCATCACGCGCAACTTCGAGCGCTTCCGGTTCCAGCAGACGCTCATCATCTTTGTCGGACCCATTGCGCTGCACTACTCTCTCGGCGGGTTCGTGAACTCGAGCGGTGTGATCCTTTCGGCGTTCCTCGCGCCGCTCATCGCCATCCTTTTCCACGGCGGACGTCAGTCGTGGCGATGGTTCGTCGCGCTGTGGCTCGTGCTGCTCGCCTTCGCAGTATTCGATTCGACCCTGGCGGCCCAGGCGCACGTCATCCCGGACTCCGCGCGCATGATCTTCTTCCTGTTTCACATCGGCGCGGTCGGTACGGTGATATATGCGGGCATCCGGTACCATGCCTCCCTGCTTGATGCCGAAAAGGCGGAACAGGTCTCGTTGAACGGGCGCCTCAAGCTCACCGCCAGCGAGCTCTCCTTCGCGCTCGAACGGCTCGAAGACACGAATGTCGCACTCGCCGAGGCCGGACGGCAGAAGTCCCGCTTTCTCGCCAGCATGTCGCACGAACTGCGCACGCCGCTCAACGCGATCATCGGCTACAGCGAGATGCTCGAGGAAGACGCCGCGGAGCTCGGCAAGCCGTCGTTCTCCCAGGATCTGCAGAAGATTCACATCAGCGGCAGGCATCTGCTCGGATTGATCGACAACGTGCTCGACCTGTCCAAAATCGAAGCCGGACGCATGCAGGTCTTCGCCGAGCGGCAGGACGTGGCCGAATTGATTCGCGGCGTCGTCGCCGTGGCAGAGCCGCTGACCCGCAAGAACGGCAATCGCTTCCTCGTCGACGCCGACGGAGCGCTCGGCTCGTTGGACACCGACGTGACCAAGGTCCGTCAGGTCCTGCTCAACCTGCTCTCCAATTCAGCCAAGTTCACAGAACGGGGCAGCATCACCCTCGGCGCCACAGCGGCGCCAGACGGCGCCTCGGTGACGTTCTTCGTGCGCGACACTGGCATAGGCATGACGCCCGAGCAACTGGGCCGCATTTTCGAGGAGTTCTCGCAGGCCGAGGCGGGCACGTACCGCAACTTCGGTGGCACCGGTCTCGGGTTGGCAGTCAGCCGCCAGCTCGCGCACATCCTGGGCGGCGACATCTCGGTCGAGAGTGCACCAAACACCGGGTCGACGTTCCGGTTCATCCTGCCCCGCGAGGTGCCCACGCTCGAACGGGTGGGCGCGTGACGCCGTGCGACGTCTCGACATCCCGCGGTCGCGTCCTGTCGTCCCAATGCGTCAGACCATCCGTTTGCTCTCCGGTGATCAGCTGACATGGTAACGTCTGACAGACAATGGCTCGCCGATGCGAGCGAGAAGATCCAGGCAGACTTCCGACGATCGGCCGATACGCACCTGCTCCCCGTCCCGCTTCCGGTGTTTCCGGGGATCCGGCTGTATTTGAAGGACGAGTCGTGCCACGTGACCGGCAGTCTTAAACACCGGCTGGCGCGTTCGCTGTTCCTGCATGCCCTCGTGAACGGGCACATTCACGATGGCACCACGATCGTGGAGGCGTCGTCGGGAAGCACGGCGATCTCGGAAGCCTACTTTGCACGCCTGCTCGGGCTTGCGTACGTGGCGGTGATGCCCGCGACGACATCCGCCGACAAGATCGCGCTCATCGAGGCCCAGGGCGGCCGCTGTCACCTGGTGAACGATGGCGCCACGGTCTACGCCGTCGCGCAGCAGCTAGCGAACGACGCGGGCGGCTACTACATGGACCAGTTCACCAACGCGGAGCGTGCCACCGACTGGCGCGGCAACAACAACATCGCCGAGATGATCTACGAGCAGATGAGCCAGGAAGCCCACCCGATCCCTCGCTGGATCGTGGTCGGTTCTGGCACCGGCGGCACCGCGTCGACGATAGGTCGCTTCATTCGTTACCGCGGATACGAGACGCGCCTGTGCGTGGTCGATCCACAGCACTCCGTCACCTTCGATTTCTTTCGCACCGGCGATGCCAGCCTCAGATTGGACCGCGGATCCGGAGTCGAAGGGATCGGTCGGCCCCGCGTCGAGCCCTCGTTCATCCGCACCGTTGTGGACGAGATGATCAAGGTGCCGGACGAAGCGTCCTACGCGGCGATGCTGTTTCTGCACAAGCTGCTGGCCAAGCGCGCCGGCCCTTCCACCGGGACCAACCTGTGGGGCGCCTTCGAGTTGATCGCCGACATGGCCGCTGCCGGCGAGACGGGTTCGATCGTCTCCCTGATCTGCGATTCGGGCGAGCGCTATTCGCAGACCTACTACGACGATGTGTGGCTGGCCCGGCGCAAGATCGACCTGCGCCGCTGGCGGCGCCAGCTGCAGGCGTTCGTGGAGACCGGCGAATGGACCGAGCGTCAGCCGCGGGCTCAGCGCACGTCGCACACCCCCATCGCCGCAGCGGGTTCATGATGGCGAAGATCCTGCTCGTCGAAGACAACGAAATGAACCGCGACATGCTGAGCCGTCGGCTCGCCAAGCGCGGCTTCGACATCGTCGTGGCGGTCGACGGAACGTCGGGCGCCGCCCTCGCCGCGTCAGAATGTCCGGACCTCATCCTGATGGATCTCAGCCTGCCCGACGTCGATGGCTGCGAAGTCACCCGGCGGATCCGCGCCGACCCGGCGACGGCGGCGATTCCCGTGATCGCGTTGACAGCCCACGTCATGGAAACCGACCGGTTACGCGTGCTCGAGGCGGGGTGCCAGGACTACGACACGAAACCGGTGGACCTCGCCAGGCTCCTC
>JBKPNV010000138.1:0-9430 GCA_046732795.1 Acidobacteriota bacterium | reverse complement strand
CGCTGCTTCAGCACGCTGAACGCGATCCGGAACGCCAGCCTCGAGGAATCCGCCAGGCGCGCCTCGAACTCCCGATCGAGTTCCCGGTCGGCCGTCACGAGGCTGCCCGTAAGGCGTTCCACGTGCTCATGCATCAGGCTTCACCCAGGCAAGACGCCAGAACGGGAAAGGCGGTTCACTGACGGTTCGGATGTGGCCGAACCTCGAACGCTGAACCCGGAACCGTGAACCAGAACTGAATACGAACAGGGAAACGAGGAACCAGGAACGACGCTATACCGAAGACAGCTTATGACCGAGCTTGTCTTTCTTGGTCTTCAGGTATCGCCGCGTGTGGTCGCTGGCGGGAATCTCAAGGGGAACGGCCTCGGACACGGCCAGGCCGTATCCCTGGAGACCAACGAACTTGCGCGGATTGTTGGTGAGAAGCCTCATCGTCTTGACACCGAGGTCGCTGAGGATTTGCGCGCCGATACCGTAGTCGCGCTGATCGGCCTTGAACCCGAGCCGCTCGTTGGCCTCCACCGTGTCGAGTCCCTGATCCTGGAGCTCGTAGGCGCGGATTTTGTTGACCAGCCCGATACCTCGGCCTTCCTGGTTGAGATACAGCAGGATGCCGCGGCCTTCTTTAGCCACGCGCTGCATCGCGGTGTCGAGCTGCGGACCGCAGTCGCAGCGCGCTGAATGGAAAACGTCGCCGGTCAGGCACTTCGAGTGCACGCGCACCAGGACGTCCTTTCCGTCGCCGATTTCTCCCCGCACCAGCGCCACGTGCGTCTGGTTGTCGAGTTGGCTTTCGTATGCATAGATTCGGAACGCGCCGAAGACGGTTGGAAGATCCGCCGACGCCGCGCGCTTGACCAGCCGTTCGGTACGCATGCGATATTGAATCAGATCTGCGATCGTCACTACCAGCAGGTGGTGCTTCCTGGCAAACCGCGCCAGCTCGGGCACGCGCGACATCGTGCCGTCCTCGTTCATGATCTCGCAGATCACCCCCGCCGCCGTCAGCCCGGCAATTCCCGCGAGGTCGACTGCGGCTTCGGTGTGGCCCGCACGGACGAGCACGCCACCCTTGCGCGCACGCAGCGGAAACACATGCCCCGGCCGCGTCAGATCGCGCGGTCGCGTCGCAGGATCGATCGCGACGCGAACAGTTTGCGCGCGATCGGCTGCGGAGATACCGGTCGTGGTGTCCTCCCGCGCATCGATTGAGACGCACATCGCGGTATCGCGGCGAGACGAGTTGTCGTTCACTTCGAGTGGAATGGCGAGCTGATCAAGCCGTTCCGGCTCCATCGCCAGGCAGATGAGCCCGCGGCCGTAACGCGCCATGAAGTTGATGGCTTCCGGCGTCACCTTCGAAGCGGCCATCGTCAGATCGCCTTCGTTCTCGCGCGATTCGTCATCCACGACAACAACCATGCGGCCGGCGCGGATCGCCTCGACGGCTTCCTCGATGTTGGAGAACGGTCCGCGCCGACGGGCGCCCTTGGCGATGCGCAGCGTCGTGTCTTTGGGTGTCATGATCTACGTACCGCTCGCTGGTTGGGAGGCTTCGGCATGAGTGTGGGCGAACACGGGGCCGGTCTGACCACGGTTCTGTTCTGCCGACACCCACGATAGAAGCGAGTTCATGACGAGAACCCACCCCGGGCCGCGAGTTCCATCGACCGCGCAACGTACTTGCCGACCATATCGCACTCCAGATTGACGCGGTCACCGTCGCGAAGCGACGACAACGCGGTATGACCCCAGGTAAACGGAATGATCATGACATGGACCAGCGCCGGCTCGAGCCGCGCGACGGTCAAGCTCACGCCGTCAATCGCAATCGAGCCTTTCACGATGATGAAGGGCTCGAGTTCGGGCGGCACGCGCACAGCAATCCAATATGATTCTCCGTCCTGTCGAATCGCGTCGACAACCCCCACGCCGTCGGCGTGTCCCTGCACGAAGTGCCCGCCAAACCTGCCATCGGCTCGCATCGAGCGTTCGAGATTGACGGGGTGGCCTGGCGGGAGGCTGCCCAGCGTCGTCACACGTGCGGTTTCCGGTCCGATGTCCGCCACCCACCCTGCTGCATCGCTCCTGGTGACGGTCAGGCACACGCCGTTGACGGCCACACTCTCTCCCTGCTGAAGGTCAGACCCGAGCGGCGTCCGAATAGCCACGGTGAATCCGGACACGGTGCGCGTCAGCTCCGACACGAAACCCACGGCTTCAATGAGGCCGGTGAACATAGCCTTCGATCAGGACATCCGGCCCAAGCTGCTCGACCCTCCGCTCGATGAGCGACGTCGATGTGAACGCGCATCCTTCGAGGAGCGGCACGCCGCCATCACCCAGCCACATCGGCGCCACGTACAGTTGGACGTAATCGACGACGCCTTCGTCCCAGGCGGCCTGTTGCACCTGGGTGCCGCCCTCCAGCACCAGGCTCTGGACATCGAAATGCGGCAGCAGCGACAGCGCGGCGGCTACGCCGGCTTGCGGCACGGCGATCACGCGGGCGCCGGCCTTCTCCAAGGCTTCAGCCCGATCGGTCTCCAGGGAGTCGAGCGCTGTCAGTATTATCACCGGTCCGTCAGCGAGGGTCGACAGCAGCTTCGCCTCGGGGGGGAAGCGCAAACGCCGATCGAACACGACCCGCACGAGCGGCCGTTCGCGGTAGACCTCGCGCGCCGTCAGCAGCGGATCGTCAACGAGCACGGTCTCGGAACCGACGGCGATCCCATCGATCTGCGCTCGCAGGTAGTGCGCGTGCGTGTTGGCGGGCGCCGAGGTGAGCTGCGTGCGTTGTCCGGGCGCGGCCGCAATCCGTCCGTCGAGGCTCGTCGCCGCCTTGAGGATCACGAACGGACGGCCTTTTCGGGTCGTCGTCAAGAATGGCTGGTTCAACCGGACCGCGGCGTCGTAGCCGATCCCGGTCTCGACTTCGATGCCGTTCGCGCGCAGCATCGCGAAGCCTCGCCCGCCGACGAGCGGATAGGGGTCCTCCATCGCCGCCACGACGCGACGAATTCCAGCGGCGATGATGCGCGCTGTGCAGGGCCCCGTCTTCCCGGTGTGCACGCAGGGTTCGAGCGTGCAGTAGAGGGTGGCGCCGCGCGCCTCGCTTCCCGCTTCTTCGAGCGCGTTTACTTCCGCATGCGGTTCGCCGGCGCGCTCGTGCGCGCCCTGCCCGAGTACCACGCCTTCATCGGACACGATGCACGCACCTACAATCGGGTTCGGCGTCGTGCGACCCAGCCCACGGCGCGCGTGCTCGAGCGCCCGCCGCATCCACCGTTCGTCGTCTACCACTTTTCCTGGAACAATGCGTCGACGTACTCCTGCGGCGAGAAGGGAATCAGATCGTCGATGCCTTCTCCGACGCCGACATAACGGATCGGCAGCTTGAGGTCGTACGCGATCGATACCGCGACTCCACCCTTCGCGGTTCCGTCCAACTTCGTCAACACGATGCCGGTCACACCGGCGACGCTGGTGAACTCACGCGCCTGCTGCAACCCGTTCTGGCCCACCGTGGCATCGAGTACCAGCAGCACCTCGTGTGGCGCTCCTTCGGTCGCCCTGGCGGCCACGCGCCGAATCTTGTCCAGCTCGTTCATCAGGTTGACCCGCGTGTGAAGCCGGCCGGCGGTATCCACGAGGATCGGATCGCGGCCTTTCGCTTTGCCTGACTGAATCGCGTCGAACACCACTGAAGCCGGATCGGAACCTTCGGGCGCGCGGATGATGTCGACGCCGGCGCGCCTCGCCCAGATTTCCAGCTGTTCGACGGCGGCCGCGCGAAAGGTGTCAGCCGCGCACACGAGAGGCGTCTTCCCTGACGCCTTGAGCAGATTCGCAAGCTTGCCGATCGTCGTCGTCTTTCCGGTGCCGTTGACACCAACGATCAGCGTGACCTGGGGACGATGGCCGTTCGGCGCGGGGCGCTCGACACCGTCGAAAATCTGCCGGATCTCCTCCTTCACCAGATCGCGCAGGCTTTCGCCGTGCCGCGATCTGGAACGGACCGCGGCAACGATCCGCTCGGTTGCGGGCAGGCCGACATCCGCCGAGATGAGCAGCTCCTCGAGCGCTTCGATCGTGTCGACATCGATCGGGCGCGTGCGCTTTTCACCAGCGTCAGCCTGCTGCACGATTTCTTCGAAGCGGCTGACGATCTGCTCCTTCGTCCGCGTCAGCCCTTCACGAAGCCGATCAAAGAAACCCACGAGTCAACTCCCAATCTCCACTCCCAAACTACAACCAAACCACTGAGCTATCCAGCGACCGAGCTACCCAGCCACCGAGCTACCCAGCCACCGAGCTACCCGACTTCCGCTCGCTGCGGCCGCACCATCAACTCATAAAGCGCCGTTTTGGGATCCTTGCGCCCTGCGAGCAGCTCCCCCACTTGCGCGGCGATGGGTAACTCGACGTTGTACCTGGCCGCGAGCGCAAGCGCAGCTTCTGTGGTTCTCACGCCCTCTGCCACCATCTTCATGCCAGCGAGTACGTCGGCAACGGCGCGGCCACTCGCGAGTTCGATACCAACATGGCGGTTCCGGCTCAGTGCGCCGGTGCACGTCAGCACGAGATCGCCCAGACCGGTCAGCCCGGCCAGCGTCTCTCGCTTCGCTCCCGCCGCACACGCCAGGCGCGACATTTCGGCCAACCCCCGCGTAATGAGCCCGGCCAATGCGTTGTGGCCCAACCCCAATCCTTCGACCATTCCGGCGGCGATGGCGATGATGTTCTTGAGCGCACCACCGATTTCGACACCCACCACATCATCGGTCCCGTAGAGCCGCAAGTACGGCGCCCGGAACTCCGCCTGCACGCGTTGCACCACTGCCGGATCACGTGATGCGATCGACACGGCCGTGGGCAACTCGCGGGCCAGTTCTGCCGCGAAGCTGGGACCCGACAGCACCGCGATGTTCACGGCGTCTCCGAGCTCTTGCTCGATGATCTCGGAGACGCGCAGCAGCGTGTCCTGCTCGAGGCCCTTGGTCGCGCTCACGATGGTCGAGCCGCGATGCACGTGCGGGGCGGCACGCTTGAGAATGCCCCGGGTCCCATGCGACGGGACGGCAGAAACGATGAACTCTGTACCGGCAAGCGCCCCGCTGAGATCACCGGTTACGACAAGGTTGGCAGGAAATCGTACGTCCCCCAGATACACAGCGTTGGCCCGACGCACGCGCATGTCGGCCACGAGCGCCGGATCGCGTGCCCACAACCGCGCGTCATGGCCGATCCGCGCGAGGTGGACGGCCAGTGCCGTACCCCAACCTCCCGCTCCGAGAATCGCAACCTGACGAATGGGAAACTCCTTTGTTACCGCTCGCGCGTGCGAAGGCTTCTGCTACGGTGAGACGCGTCCGTTCAACACCCGCTGGCCGATGCGGCGCTCGGTGCCCGCGACGAGCCGAGTCAGATTCCCGCGGTGTCGATACACGATGATGATCGTCGACGCGGTTGCACCGATCGCCACAACGCCGGGCACGTCCGTGATGACGGCGACGATCACGAGCGTGAGCGCCCCTGCGATCGAGCCGACCGAAATGTAGCGCGTTGCGATCACGGCGACCAGAAAGACAGCGGCGGCGATTCCCATCGCTTTCGGGGCGAGCAGCGCGAACGCGCCGGCCGCTGTAGCCACACCCTTTCCGCCGTGGAACCGAAGCCAGACCGGATACACGTGTCCAACGATTGATGCGAACGCGGCCGCTACTATCGCGATCGGACCAGCTGACAACAGTTGCGCCATCACCACGGCGAGCGTGCCCTTCACGGCGTCGAGCATCATCGCGAGCACGGCTGCCCGCACACCGGTGGTGCGCAACACGTTGGACGCGCCCACGTTGCCGCTCCCGGTGCGGCGCAGATCGATGCCCTGCCGCCGCGACAACAAATAGGCAAACGGGATCGAGCCAACCAGGTAGCCCAGCGTGACGGCGAGGACAGCGTTCATGGCATGAGCGGAGTACGACCGAGCGCAACGTAGGTTGGTCCGGCCGGCGACAAACGGCTCTCAAACAGTGTAACCGCCCCGACTCGCACTCTTCCGAACACGGCCTGTTCGAGCCCTTTGAGCAGCACAGCCGGGCGAAGTCCCGCCGGATTCTTCACGCGCCCGAGCGTCAGGTGGGGATGGTAGTCGCGGTCATCGCCGGCAGGAATCAGGGAACCCAGGCGTGAGCTCACCTCGCGCTCGACGGCGTGCAATTGAGCGAGACCGGCCGCAATGCCGGCCCAGATCACGCGCGGCGGCCGCCTCGGGGGAAAAGTGCCCGTTCCTTCAATCGTGAGCTCAAACGGCGACACCGGAAGCGAGCGTGCCAGCGTCGTCAAAATCGTCTGACAGAGATCCGGGGCAGCCTGACCGATGAACCTGACGGTCAGATGAAGGGCTTCAGGTTTGACCCAGGTCACACGCGCGTGCGGAGCCGACTGCTGCGTTCGACGCTGCAGATCCTCGATCACGCGGCATGCGGCGGCCTGAACGTCCGGATCGATCTCGACGGCAACGAACAGCCTCACACGTTACTCAACTCCCAACCCTCATCTCCCGATTGAGCACATGGCACTTCCAACTGACTTGTCAACTTTGACCGTATCTACTGCTTACTGAGCATGCGCCTCACCATGTCGAGAGCGGCTTGCGACGCCTGGTATTTCACCTGCTCGCGCTCGCCGAAGAATCGGAACGTACGCACGCGGCTCTCTGCGTCAGTCACAGCTGACACCATGACGGTGCCGACCGGTTTCTCTGGCGTCCCGCCGGTGGGGCCGGCGATACCGGTTATTCCGACGCCAATGCCGGCACGCGCTCTGTTTTTGATCCCGTGCGCCATCGCCAGCGCCACGGGTTCGCTGACGGCGCCATGTTCCCGCAGCAGATCCGGCGCCACGCCGAGTAGCTCCGTCTTTGCCTCGTTCGAGTACACGACCACCGCCTGATCCACATAGCGTGAGCTGCCCGATACGTCAGTCAAGCGAGACGCGATCAATCCGCCCGTGCACGACTCCGCCACCCCAATCCGCAACCCTCGCGTGACGAGGAGATCCCCGACCACGGCTTCGAGCAAGCGGCCGTCAGTGCTGTAGACATCAGCTCCAAGGATCGCCACGGTCTGCGCGACAGCCGATTCGAGTGCTGCGGCTGCGGCTTCGCGCGACGCCGCACGCGTCGAGAGGTGCAGCTCGATCGAGCCCAGCACCGCGAGAATGGTGGCCGCAATGGGCGGCGTCGCGCGTTCCCACTCCTGATAGAGCGGATGCATGGCTTCATCGACATGCGATTCAATCCTGCCCGCCACGCGGACGACGCGTCGCACCAGCGAGACGCCGGCGCCGCGTGAGTTGAGCGGCCCCTCGACCAGCTCGCTCAACATCGGTCGAAGCTCTCTGGGAGGGCCGGGCAGCAGCAAGACGAGGCGATCGTCATGATCAATCCACAGCCCGGGCGCGCTCCCTTTCGGATTCGGAATCACGCGCCCACCGAGTGGGACCATCGCCTGCCGGCGGTTGCTTTCGGGCATCGGCATCGGCAGGTTGCGGCTCGCAAAACGCGCTCGGAGATGCGCCGTGATCGCCTCGTCTTCAGCAAGCGGGCGATTCAGGACGGATGCCACGACCTCCCGCGTGAGATCGTCGTCGGTTGGTCCGAGCCCGCCACAGAGAACCACCAGATCTGCACGCGCAAGAAACGATCGGAAGACATGCTCGAGTTGTGCTCTCTCGTCACCGACAACGGCCTTCGCCTTCACATCGATGCCGAGGATGTTGAGCTGTTCGGTGATGAAGAGAGAGTTCGTATCGATCTTTGCCGGCGTCAGCAGCTCGCTCCCGACAGCAATGATGGCTGCCGAGACGATGGGGCCTGCCGCCGTTGGAGGTGTCACGAGAGCCATCCCGCAGGCACGATAGCCACCAGCAAGCGCATGATCAAATTGCCGTATATCGCCGCCATTGCATCGTCGGCCATCACGCCAAGACCGCCGTGCAGCGCCTCGAAGCGATCAGCGGGCCACGGTTTGATTACGTCGAGAAGGCGGAACAGCAGAAAGCCGACGATGGCTCCGGGCAGGCTGACAGGGATGAGCGCCAGTGTGATCAACATCCCGACGACCTCGTCGAGGATCACCGGTGCGGGGTCGACTCCTCCGAAATACTTCTCGGCGGCGTTCCCGCTCCACACCCCGATGGCCAGCAGGATTGCGATGACCGCCAGTTCGAGGCCGGAAGATCCTGACCACCGCACTGCCGCAAACACAACGAGACCTGCGGCGGAACCGAACGTCCCAGGAGCGATGGGTACATAACCGAGGTACCCGAACGTTGCGACGAAGACACCGAGATGCATCAGAAGGAGGCCGTTGTCGGCAGGATTCTGGCCGGACAAGCCGGCTCGGGGTTCAAGCGGATGGTAGATCGATCACGTGTGTGTGCGCCACGCGGTCATGAAAGGCGCGCCGCTCGGGACCGATGAGCGCCGGGATCAGCCCAAGCCCCAACGACGCCAGCGATAGTGCCCCGGTCAGCGTGCGCTTGATGGCTCGCGCGGGGTCCATCATCAACTGATCGTCGGCAACGACGCGAATTCCTGCGGCCATTTTTCCAATGGTTTGACCACCCACGGCCGTGAACGCGGCGAAGTACGCCAGCTTCACCAGAACCAGAAAAGCGACGAATGGAAGCAGCGGCAGCGTGCGCCATTCGTCGGTGGTCAAGGCCGTCATGCGCAGAGTCGAGTAGAAGACGAGGACATCGATACCGAACAGAATTGCGTGATCGATGATCGCGGCCACAATCCGGCTGCCCAGGCTGGCCACGGTCTGTGGCGTCGACGACACCCGCGGGACCGCCGACGGATGAAGAACAACGGTTTCGGATCTGATCGCGGGAGGCGGTTCGATCGCTGGCGTTTCTGCAGACGGCGCATCGTCAGCGAACTCGAGCGTGAGTCCTGCCTCGATCGGACGCGGAGCGCGCGAAGTCATCCGTGAGCGGGAGAGCTCCGGCGCGCGGCGAACCGAGAGCGGTGGCCGTGGTTCAGACGGTGTTTTGATCAGCGGCTCGTACTCTTCTCCGGCCGGCGAAAAAAGTGGAAACGATTCGACCGGAGACGCGCCGCTCGACGCAGACGACTTGGTCGAAGGGTCAGACGTATCGAGCCACAGGTCGCCAATGGTAACGTCGTCGCGCACCGGCTGAGTCAGTGCAAGATCGGCCGGTTCGCTGACTGGCGCAGCAAGGAGCGAGAAGTCGTAGCCGCAATTCTTGCAGCGGTCGCCGGTCTCAAAACCCAGGTAGTTGCATTTCGGGCACTTCATCGAGCTCGCTCTCCGGTGACGATGCCGCTTCTTGCTGTCGACAAGAGCACATGCTGGATGTCGGAGCGCAGGCGATCTGCTTCGAGTCGACGTGGATC
>JBKPNV010000137.1:0-19451 GCA_046732795.1 Acidobacteriota bacterium | reverse complement strand
CGGCACCGTGCAGATCGATGGCCGGGTGATGACGCCCAACGCCGCGCCGGCGCTGCGCGCGCGCATCGGATTTCTCACCGAGGCGCCAGGGCTGTGGGACAACCTCACCGTTCGCGAAAACCTGTCTGTCTACGCACGGCTCTACGGGCTTGCCGATCCGGGGAAAGCCGTCACTGACGCGCTGACACTCTTCGAGATAGCCGACCGTGCTCATGATCGAACCGCAAGCCTATCGAAGGGGCTCAAGCAACGGGTCGCCCTGGCGCGCGCAATCGTTCATCAGCCGTCCATCGTCCTTCTCGACGAGCCGACATCGGGGCTCGATCCGGAGAGTGCCCGTGACGCCCGTGAGCTGATCGTAGGGATGCGACGTCAGGGACGGGCGGTGCTGCTCTGCACACACAATCTCGATGAAGTCGAACGCGTGGCCGATCGTGTCGCGGTGCTTCGCTCACGGCTGGTGGCGGTCGGCACGCCTGGTGATCTCCGCCAGCGGCTCTTTGTCCCTCGTCTTCGCATTCGCCTCAGCGAACCAGCCGAACGATTCGCCGGCGTGCTACGAGCTTCCGGTCTCGATGACGTGAAGGCGAGCGGGCCGTCGCTGTCGCTGGCGGGCGGAAAGCATCCGACACCAGACATCGTGCGAACACTCGTCGCCGCAGGCGCCGGGATCGAGGCCGTCGAGGAGGAAGAACGTTCGCTGGAAGACGTCTACATCACGCTGCTGAACTCTAGCGAGGCTGCGCCTCGCTAGAGGCAGTGTCTTTTGCCCGTGCTCGGCGCGGGCGTGCCGTCTCGACCAGGGGGACTTGAGTCATATGCCACGAATCGCCGCGATCAAGCCGGCTGAAGAGGAAGCACTATGAGGATGCTGGCGCTGCTTCGCAAAGAACTGGCGGACGCGCGGCAGAATCTCGGCCTCTTCGTCCCATCGCTCATCGTTGCCGTCGTGGCCATTCTGCTACCAGTCTTCGTGGCAATCATCGTTCCGTACGCGACCGGCGAACGCTTGTCGGATTCGAGCGACTTCGAGGTTGCGGTCGAACTGTACCGATCGCAGCCCGGCACCCGCACTCTCGATCCGGAAGCCGCGATCCAGGCATACCTGTTCCAGTTTTTCGCGGTGATGCTCGTGCTGATTCCGGTGACGTCATCGATGTCGCTCGCGGCCTACAGCGTCGTGGGCGAGAAGCAGGCGCGGACGCTCGAGCCGCTCCTCGTCACACCCATTACGACATTCGAGTTATTGGGCGCCAAAGTGCTCGGCGCGTTCATTCCGTCTCTTGCACTCACCGCAGGTTCCTACATCGTGTATGTGCTGGTGACGGTCATCTTCGCGCGACCCGGCGTGGCTGGAATACTGCTGGGCGCTCGTGCGATCGCGACGGTCTTCGTGCTCGGCCCGCTGGCCGCGCTCGCCGCGCTGCAAATGGCTGTATGCGTCTCGTCACGCGTGAACGACGCCCGCACGGCGCAGCAGGTCGGCGTCCTGGTTATTCTGCCGATCCCGGGGCTGCTGGTCAGCCAGTTGTTCGGAGCGCTCACGCTGAGCGTGCCGGTGATCGCGATGATCGCTTTCGGCCTCCTCGTCATCGACGCAGGCCTCATGTGGCTCGCGATCGCTCTCTTCGATCGTGAAACGATTTTGACGCGCTGGAAGTAACGGCGGCTCTTCCCTCTTCGCTGAAGCTGCGGCGAACCTCCGTAGCTTGGCGGCGGAGGTCAGCGCCGCCGTGATTTGTGCCGATGACTCATACCCTCACTGAGTACGACCCGATCGTGTCGGTCGCCGTCAAACACGCGCGCGACGCGTTCGTCGACGACGCGACGATCGCGGCGCAATGGAAGGCGCTGAATTACTCGGCGCCCCCGGATCTCATCCGCGCCATCGCTGAACACGATCGCTTCATCGACATCCTGCGATCGACGGGAGCGAACGTGGTTTCGCTTCCGCGCGATCCCGCGACGACGCTGGATTCGATCTACGTCCGGGACGCGTCGATCGTTTCGACGACAGGCTTGATCCTGTGCTCGATGGGAAAAGCTGCGCGCGCGACTGAGCCGGCCGCGCACCAACGCGCGCTCGAGGGCGACGACGTCGAGATGTCCGGCGCGATCACGGTACCCGGACGACTCGAAGGGGGCGACCTGGTCTGGATCGACGAGCACACAGCCGCCGTGGGCCGGGGATATCGAACGAACGCTGATGGCATTCGTCAACTCCGCGCCCTCCTCGGCGAAACGGTGGAGGTCATCGAAGTGCCGCTTCCGCACTGGCGTGGACCTGGCGACGTGATGCATCTGATGTCACTCGTCAGCCCGATCGATCGTGATCTCGCGGTCGTCTATTCGCGTCTTCTGCCGGTGCCGTTTCGTGAGTGGCTGCGCGAACGCGGCATGACGCTCGTGGAGGTGCCCGACGAGGAATTCGAGTCGATGGGCACGAACGTCCTTGCGCTGGCGCCGCGCCGGGGGCTGATGCTGGCTGGAAACCCGCAGACGCGGCGAGCGCTCGAGAAATCGGGCTGCGAAGTCCTAGAATACGAGGGCCTCGACATCAGCGTGAAGGGCGCGGGGGGACCGACCTGTCTGACTCGGCCGCTTCGCCGTCGAGGAACCAGAGAGCAACGACCATGAATCACAAATTGGTGGTGAGCCGGCGCGAGCTGCTGAAGAGAGTCGGCGCAGCAGCCGTGATGCCGCCCCGTATCCTCGTTCCGCTCGTGTCGCCGAGCGGCGATCCGCTTCCCGCTCTCGCGCAAGCGCCAGGCGGATCCGCCGCGAGCGCGCTCGAGACGCTGACCGCCGTCGAGGCTGAAACGCTTGGTGCGATCGCGGCCCGCCTGATTCCGACCGACAGCAACGGACCGGGCGCGACCGAGGCGCGGGCGGCGCAATACATCGACCGCGCGCTCGGGGGAGCGCTGGCCGCGTTTCGAGAAACTTATCGCGCCGGCCTTGCCTCATTGGACCGCTATGCCCAGAGCGCCAGGGGCAGTTCGTTCGCCCGTTTGTCTGCCGCCGATCAGGATGCCATCCTCGGCGAGGTCGAACGCAATGCCGCCGCAGGATTCCAGCAGTCTTCGGCATTCTTCAACCTGGTTCTCGCCCACACGATTCAGGGGACGTTCTGCGATCCCTATTACGGCGGCAATGCGAACTTCGTGGGATGGGATCTCGTGGGCTATCCAGGCGTTCGCCTGGCCGTGAGCAGCGAGGAGCAGAAGCTGAACGCGCGCCCGACGCCGACTCACATGTCCGCCTACGACTACCGGATGTTCTCCGGGCGCCGGCCCGCGCGCGCATCGCTCGATCACGGAGGCGGACACAATGGCGACTGAGCTCAAAAAGACAGACGTCGTCATCATCGGGCTGGGCGCGGTGGGAGGTGTCGCCGCGCTGCCGCTCGCGCAGGCAGGGCTCGACGTCGTCGGGCTCGAAGCTGGGGTGTGGCTGCGCGCCGAGGACTTCGCCCCAGACGAGTTGCGGAATAACTACCGCGGTTGGCCGCAGTCGGTGCAGAAAGCGAACCTCGAGATCCCGACGCACCGGCCGAACGCCTCGGCGCCATACTCGTCACGTCTCAGCATCCACCCGATGATGAATGCCGTGGGCGGCACCTCGCTGCATTACTGGGCGCAAAGCTGGCGGTTGAGCCCGTGGGACTTCAAGGTGGTCAGCGAGACGACGAAACGCTATGGCGCATCGAGAATTCCCAAAGGATCCACTGTCGAAGACTGGCCGTTCGGGCTGGAGGAGCTCGAGCCGTACTACGACCGGGTCGAGCGCGAACTCGGTGTGTCCGGGAAGGCAGGCAACATCAAAGGGCGCATCGATCGCGCTGGCAACATCTTCGAGGGCGCTCGCGAACGCGAGTACCCGATGGCGCCGCTCCGCGGATCCGGCTTCACCGACATGATGGCTGACGCGGCGCGCGGGCTCGGGTGGCACCCGTTTCCGGGACCGGCGGCGATCAACTCGCGGAGCTACGACAATCGAACCGGTTGCGTCTATCACGGTTTCTGCGCCCGCGGAGGCTGCCACGTCAATGCCAAGGGATCGACTGCCGTCACCACGATTCCCAAGGCCGTCAACACCAGGCGGCTTTCGGTCGTCACCGACGCGCACGTGATTCGAATCGACGTCGACGGCGCGGGCCGTGTCAGCGGCGTTTCATACCTGAAAGGCGGAGCCGAATACTTTCAGCCGGCGGATGTCGTCCTGCTTGCCAGCTACACATACGAAAACGCGCGGCTGCTGCTCCTCTCGAAATCGACCGCGTTCCCGAACGGACTTTCGAACAACCATGGACAGGTCGGCCGCCACTACTTCAGCCACAACACCGGCGGTGCCGTCAGCGCCCTCTTCCCACGATCGCTGAACAGTTGGTACGGCCTCCCCGCGCAGGGCGTGGCGGTCGATAACTGGGCGGACGACAACTTCGATCACGCTGGCCTGAGCTTCATCGGCGGCGGAAACCTGTGGGTCTACTCGGACCGGCGGCCAATTGCAGCGGCCAGCATGAGCACGTTTGGCAAGGCGCCGCAATGGGGCTCGGCGTGGAAGGCGTTCATCAAGGAGAACGCCGATCGAGCGAATACGGCATACCTCCAGAAATCAACCCTGCCCTACGAGGACAATTACCTCGATCTCGATCCAACGGTGAAAGACCCGCTCGGGTACCCCGTGTGCCGCATCACCGCCGACTTCAAAGACAACGACAGGGCCATCACGGCTTTCATACAAGACAAGATGGCCGAGTGGTATCGGGCCGCAGGTGCGATCGCGACTGACAAGGGACCGGTCGGCACAATGGGACCGTCGACGCATGCGTATGGCGGCACGAGGATGGGAGATAACCCCGAAACGAACGTCGTCGACAAGTGGGGTTTCTCGCACGAAGTACCCAACCTCGGCGTACTCGGCGCATCGACCATGGGCACGAGCGGTGCCAGGAACCCGACACTGACGGCTCAAGCGTTGGCCTGGCGGACAGCGGAGTATCTGACCAAGAGCTGGAAGAGAATTGCCGGGTAAGTACTCCCGACGCCGGGAAGATATTTCCTAGGTAGCGAGACTCGACACTTCAGCAAATCCACCGATTTGCACTGGCCGGGCGTGTAGTGGACGTGGCGACCAATTTGCTTCTGACAGGCCGAGAAGGGAATTGGTCATGTCCGCACACGAATCGCAATTCGTCGAATCTGCGCCTCAACCGCTCGATGCGTTCGTTTACGAGGCCGGATATTCCGGGGGAATCGACTTCAGTTCTCTTGAAGTGGGCGCCGTGCTCAACGTGCACACGAGGTATTCGCACTACCGGCTCGCCGTGCTCGATGGGGCAGAAAAGCGCGCGCTCGTGACTGGCGGTCGACTCTTTCCGGAGTCCACGGAAGTCCGGATCGAGGGTTCAACTTCCGGAGGTACCGCGATCAAGCCGGGTTTCATCGGCATTGGGCTGCGCCTCGAGATGTCGAACGGTTCGACCCGGATCACGACCTCTGTGGTGCAATCGATGTGGCTCGATCGCCCACCGTCGTCGCGCGTGTGCTGAACGCCTGTCGCGAGAAGTCGCGGCGGGTCTTCGGACTCACGCAGTGGCGAGTCTGCCAAGACCTGCCGTGACGCTTTCGTCCAAGCGAGTCGCGCGTCTCTGCCATCTTCGCCCGTCAGCTCGCGTCTAATCCTTCAGCGCATCCGCCAATTGGGCGTGCTTGTAATGACGTGCCTGGTCGCGCGGCGTGCGCCCTTGCTCATTGCGAATGCGCCGGTCCGCGCCGGCCGCAAGCAGCGCGTCCAACGTCTCGAGATTTCCAACGTCTACCGTCGCGGCGTACATGAGCGGCGTGAATCCAAAGTTGTCGGTCGCGTTGATCGGTACGCCCGCTTTCACCAGGACCGGGATGATGGACGCGCGGTCAGTGATAACGGCCCAGTGCAGCAGATTGATGCCCGATCGTTCTGTGACCTGCACGTTCACGCCCGCGTCGACCAGGGCTTGCACCACAGGGGCATGGCCGAAGGTGACGGCTTCGGATAACGCCTCCGGCGACGGTTCACTGCCATGTGCCAGCAGGAGTTTGACCGCATCGAGGTCGCCACACATCGCTGCGTACTGCAATGGCGCACGGCGCACCCGTTCGGCCGGCTGGGTCTCGGCGCCCGCCTCGAGCAGCGCCCGGATGGATGCGCTCGAGCCGTAGTGCGCGGCGGCGATCGTCAGCGCATCGGTCCCCGATGCCGACCGTCGTGTCACATCCGCGCCGCGCTCGACGAGCAGCCGGACCTTATCGGGGTCGGGCGCGGCCATCATCAGCGGCGTCGTTCCACGTTCAGTCCTGCTGTTGGGATCGAGCCCCGAGTCGAGAAGCTCCCGGAGCTCGCTGACTGTTCCGAATAACGCAGTGCGCGCCCACGAGACTTCGTTGCTCGATCCCCGCTCTGCGGCCGGCGCACTGGTTGCCGGCTCAGGAAGCGCCACCAGCAGCGCCATCACCGCCCAGCAGCTACCGGTGAACGACAGGAATTCGTCCTTGCCGTACGGGAACCCCGTCGCAAAGTACGGGGGACTGATCTCGGCGGGCGAGAGCATCCTGGTACGGACGTGCCACGTGCCGTTTCGCGCCTGCGTCGAGATCAGGAACTCGAGTCCTTTGCGCCAGGCGCGATCACTGACTGAGACGCCCGCTTCATGCAAGGCGTAGAGCGCCTCTCCGGTCGAATACGCGTCGGAGTCGTAACGTGGCAGCTGCGGCCAGCCTCCATCGGGACGCTGACGCGCGACCAGGTCACGACTGCTTTCACTCACCTGCGCGGCTGAGGCGCCGCTCCAGACCAGACCCATCAGGCGAAACGCCGCATCCTCCGTCGAGCGGGGCGCCGCCGTGACCAGCCAGTCCCGCGCGCGGCCAATGGCCGCATCGCGCTCGGCCGACAGTTCCTCCGGCATATACGAGTGCATCGAGCGAATGGCCGTGGCCGTCGCGGTGAACACGCTGCTCGAATGAGGCGGCCGGAAGTCGGACGTGATCCAATGCCCCTCGCGCTGCCACCGCGCGATTCGCCGGGCGTACACCGCCGTGGTCAAGTCGCGCGGAACGGCGGCTGCACGAGCGGCAAGCAGAAGATAACTGTCGTTGGGTGTCGGGTCCGATACACTCGCCGCCTGCACCGCATCGTCGAGCGCGTTTGCAGTGCGAAGCTGGCGAAAGGTCTTCGCTTCCACCGACTCCAGCGTTTTGGCATCGATGTCGAGCCCGCGCTGGTGCGCCAGGCGAAGCGTCATGATGGCGAGCGCGTTGTGATGACAGGACACGCACGCGCGCTGTGCGACGAAGGTTGCCGCGGAGCGCTGCAGCAGCGGAAGGGCGCGCGTAACGGCGGAGCGCGCCGCCTGCGGTGACTGCGCCAAGGCCGCCTGCGGTATGAGCAGGAAGAGAATCGAGAGGCGAAGGATCATGGAGCGGGCACTCGAACTATTGCATATCCGACACGTCAGACCCAACGATCGCATGTTGCAGCGCGAGCAATCGCAGTGACGTAGACTTGATCCATGATCCGTTCGGTTGCCGTGCTGGGCGCCGGCGTCATGGGCGCTCAGATCGCGGCGCACGTCGCTAACGCGGGATTGCCGGCGTTCCTGCTCGACGTGACTGGCGAGGCCGCAGCAGAAGGACTCAAACGCGCCCGCGCGCTCAAACCAGACCCATTTTTTACCCCCGACACGTGGAAACTCATCACGACCGGCAGCTTCGATCAGGGCTTCGCCAGGCTTGGCGAAGCCGACTGGATCATCGAGGCCATCGTCGAGCAACTCGACGTCAAGCGCGGACTGCTGGCACGCGTCGATCAAGTCCGGCGCGCCGGATCCATCGTCAGCTCGAACACATCCGGTATCCCGATTCGCGCGCTCGCCGAGGGGCGCAGTGACGACTTTCGCCGCCACTGGCTCGGCACGCATTTCTTCAACCCGCCGCGTTATCTCCACCTGCTCGAAATCATCCCGACCGGGGATACGAGCCGCACGGTCGTCGACGAGATCAGCGCGTTCGCCGATCACCACCTCGGCAAGGGCGTGGTGATTGCGAAAGACACGCCCAACTTCATCGGTAACCATCTCGCACTCGCCGGCGTCATGCGTTCGCTTTCGCTGGTCGCGACAGGGAGTTACACGATCGAGGAAATCGACGCGATAACGGGCCCGGCCATCGGCCGCCCGAAGAGCGCGACCTTCCGCACGCTCGATCTCGCGGGTGTCGACATCCTCGTGCATGTGATCCGCAACCTGCACGAGCGATTGCCCGACGAGAAGGCACGCGCGCAGTTCGTGCTGCCGGACTTTGTCGAGCAGATGGTGGCCAGAGGTCTGCTCGGGGAAAAGACCGGCCAGGGATTCTACAAGCGCGTCAAACGCGCCGATGGGGAGTCCGAGATCCTGACACTCGATCACGAGACGCTCGAGTACCGGCCTCGCAAGCCCGTGAAGCTCCCCTCTCTCGATGCGGCGAATGCGATCTCGGATACCGCCGACCGGATCAAGACGCTCTTCAACGGTCCGGATCGAGTCGGCCAGTTCCTCCGATCGACGCTGGCGCCTGCGCTGGTGTACGCGGCGAACGTCACGCCCGAGATCGCGCACTCACCCGACGACGTTGACCGCGTGATGCGATGGGGTTTTGCATGGGAGCTTGGGCCATTCGAAACGGCGGATGCCATCGGCATCGATCGTGTGATCGAGTCGGCTCGCGAGGCAGACGCCGAGCTGCCGACGAATCGCACTCCCGCCGTCTGGCGATCGGCGCTCGAAAGCGGAAGCACGCGGCTGCGCAGCAGCGAAGTGGCGCCCGCCGCGCCGGACCTTCTGATTCTGCGTGCGGCCAGAGACCGCTCGAAGGTCGTGAAGAAGAACCCGGGCGCGAGCCTCGTGGATCTCGGCGACGGCGTGCTCGCCGTCGAGTTCCACTCGAAGATGAATGCAATTGGCGGCGACACGATCCAGATGCTGTACGCTGGCGTCCGCGAGGCGGAACGCAACTTCGCGGCGCTCGTCGTGGGCAATGAGGCGCCGCATTTCTCCGCGGGCGCCAACCTGATGCTCGTGTTGCTCGAGGCCCAGGAAGAGAACTGGGACGAGCTCGATCTGATGGTGCGGACGTTCCAGCAGACCACGATGGCGCTCCGCTATGCAGCCGTCCCGGTGATCGTCGCGCCAGCTGGGCTCGCGCTGGGCGGGGGCTGCGAGATCGCATTGCACGCGGATCGCGTCCAAATCGCAGGGGAAACCTATCTCGGCTTGGTCGAGGTCGGCGTCGGGCTGATTCCGGCAGGTGGCGGAACCAAGGAAATGGTCGCGCGTGCCGCCGAGCAGATGATTCCCGGCAGCACAGACTTTTTGCCGGCGGTGCAACGCGCGTTCGAGACCATCGGCTTCGCGAAGACCTCCGCCAGCGGACCAGACGCGATCCGCCTCGGTTATCTCCGTCCGGTTGACGCTGTGACGATGAATCGCGACAGGCTGATCAGCGATGCGAAAGCACGGGCGCTCGACCGCGTGCGGGACGGGTACACGGCTCCGCCGCGACGAACGGCAGTCCCGGTCGGCGGAGAAGGCGTGGCGGCGACGTTGAAGCTGGGCGTCCATCTGGCGTGGAAGGCCGGTCGCATCAGCGACCATGACAAGTTAATCGGCCGCAAACTCGCCACGATCATGGCGGGAGGCAACCTTCCGCATGCGTCAATCGTGTCGGAACAGCACCTGCTTGATCTCGAGCGCGAGGCGTTCCTCAGTCTGCTGGCCGAACCAAAGACGCGCGAGCGCATTCAGCACACGCTGAAGACCGGCAAGCCGCTGAGGAATTGATGGTGCGCAGGCTGCAGCCTGCGGGCTACGACCAATCGGCACGTAAGAGCACGACGGTACGAATGGTTGCGTAGAGCGCACGCTTTAGCGGTGCGCGAGAGCACGCATGAGGATCATCGATCGAGGATCGGGCATACCTGTCGTACTCGTTCCCGGCATTCAAGGCCGATGGGAATGGATGCGACCGGCCGTGGACGCGTTGGCGAGGCGATGCCGTGTCATCACGTTCTCGCTTGCCGACGAGCCGACGAGCGGCGCATCTTTCGACGTTGCTGCCGGCTTCGACAGCTACCTGCGCCAGGTGAACGACGTGCTCGACGCCGCGGCTGTGCCCTCGGCGATCATCTGCGGAATTTCGTACGGCGGCCTCATTGCCGCGTCGTTTGCGGCTCGATATCCACACCGCACGATCGGCGTCGTCGTCGTCTCGGCGATTCCGCCGTCATGGACGCCCGATCGCCGCGTGCGCTTTCTGATACGGGCACCAAGACTGCTGTCGCCCGTCTTCTGCGTCAACTCGCTGAAGCTGTTCAAGGAGATGGCCGTCGCGAAGGAGGGTGTGAGTTCCGGGCTTGCGTTCGCGGCCCGACATCTTGCCACCGTCGTAAGACACCGGTTCTCGCCCCTTCTCATGGCTCAGCGCGTTCGACTCCTCGAAGGAAACAGTCGTGAAACAGAAATCGCGCAGCTGAGCGCACCGGCGTTGATCGTGACGGGCGAGGCAGAGCTCGATCGCGTCGTCCCTGTGTCTCTGACTCGAGACTATCTCCGCCTCTGGCCGCGAGCGCGAGCCGTGTGTATTGCGCGCAGCGGACACCTGGGCTCGATTACCAGACCCGACGAGTTTGCCGAGCTCGTCACCAGTTTTGCCGGGAGCATCCACCAGAACGACCACAGGAGACGTAGCGTTGGCTGAGACCGTTCGAGAGATTCCCGGGCCCGCCGGTCCGCTCGAGGCCCTGCTGGATCTGCCAGCCGGAGCGCCGCGAGCCGGTGTTGTCTTCGCGCATCCCTTACCCATCAAGGGCGGCACGATGCACACCAAAGTCGTGTTCCAGTCGGCGAAAGCGCTGAGCCGAATCGGTTGCGCCGTCTTGAGGTTCAACTTCAGAGGCGTCGGTCGGAGTGCCGGAACATGGGACAACGGACGCGGTGAAATGGACGATTACCGGGCTGCGGTGGACTTCCTCTCGGCAAGGTATCCTGATTTGGAGGTGTGGGCTGCGGGGTTCTCCTTCGGCTCGTACATTGCAATGACCTCAGGTGCAGACGACGATCGGATATGCACGCTGATCGGCATCGCGCCGCCGGTCAATCGTTACGAGTTCGCGTCGGTCAAGTTGTCGACGAAGCCGAAGTTCGTCGTCCACGGCGAAAGCGATGAGTTGATTCCT
Organism: Acidobacteriota bacterium; assembly: GCA_046732795.1. Lineage (GTDB taxonomy): Bacteria > Acidobacteriota > Vicinamibacteria > Vicinamibacterales > UBA2999 > Gp6-AA40. Next base: position 8,198 of record JBKPNV010000137.1, on the reverse strand, counting down.
CTGAAGATAGTACGAGAGTTCTACGCCAAGCTCCAGGAACCGAAGGAGTTCGTGGAAATTGATCGCGCCAATCACCTCTTCGACGGACAGGCGAGCGAGGTCGGCGACGCACTCGAGGAACTGTTAGCGGATTTCACATGCGGGAAGCAGTAATCGTTTCGGCGACACGGACTGCGGTCGGCAAGGCGCCGAACGGCGCGCTGCGGACCGTGCGTCCGGACGAGATGGCTGCGGCAGTCATTGGCGAAGCGTTACGACGAGTGCCGTCCCTCCAGGCGTCCGATGTCGACGATGTGATGGTCGGCTGTGCGATGCCGGAAGCCGAGCAGGGTCTCAACGTCGCGCGTATTGCCAGTCTTCGCGCCGGCGTTCCTGTCGAGGCGTCAGCGGTCACCATGAACCGTTTCTGCGCCTCGGGTCTGCAGGCGATCGCCTCGGCCGCCGAGCACGTGATGTGCGGTTTCGCAGACATCGTCATCGCGGGCGGCACCGAATCGATGAGCCTAGTCCCAATGGGCGGCAACAAGGTCTGCCCCAACCCGACTCTGGTTGAAGAGTATCCGGACGTCTACCTGAGCACCGGATTGGTGGCCGAGAACCATGCTCGCGAGTACGGGATTTCCCGGGAGGAACAGGATCGGTTCGCGCTGCGAAGTCACCAGCGCGCAATAGCGGCCATCGATTCGGGACGTTTCGCGGACGAAATAACGGCGCTTCAGTTCGAGGTCGCAACTCCCGGTCCAAACGGAGCGCCGGTCCCACGCGCGGTGACGGTCGCGCAGGACGAGGGGCCGCGTCGCGATACATCGGAGCCGGCGCTCGCCAAACTCCGTCCGGCATTTCACGCGACCGGCACGGTTACCGCGGGTAACTCGTCCCAGACGAGCGACGGGGCGGCAGCGGTGATCGTGACCTCGGCCGAAGCGGCGCGTGACCGCGGGCTCGAACCGCTCGCGCGGCTCGTCTCGTTCGCTACTGCAGGCGTAGAACCGGAGCGATTCGGCATCGGGCCGGTTCCAGCGGTGCGGAAGGCGCTTGCCCGTGCAGGGCTGACGCTTGATCAAATCGACTTGATCGAGCTGAACGAGGCCTTCGCGGCACAGGTGCTTGCCTGTTTGCGCGATCTTCCAATCGATCCGGAGCGCCTCAACGTCAACGGCGGTGCGATCGCACTTGGCCATCCTCTTGGCTGTACAGGAGCGAAGTTGACCACGACACTCCTGTACGAGATGCGACGTCGCAAGGCGCGCTACGGGCTCGTCACGATGTGCGTGGGAGGCGGGATGGGCGCCGCCGGTATTTTTGAACGGTGGTAAGACACGGGGTGTGAGTTCGTCCCGGTCGCGCAATGGTAATCACACCCGGTGTCCTTTCGGAGAGCGGTGATGAGCACAGCCAGTCCTAAAACCGGGCGTGAAGAAGTGTCCTCTTCAAATGACTCCCGACCCCATTTCCGGGGCGGCTCGTGGCTTCTCGACGCGACCGAGGCATCTGACGTCTTCACCCCCGAGAAGCTCAGCGACGAACATCGCCTCATGGCGCAGACGACGACGGAGTTCGTCGATTCGGAAGTGCTCCCGGTGCTCGATCGGCTGGAGCAGAAGGACTGGCAGCTCGCGCGTTCTCTCCTGAAGCGATGCGGCGAGCTCGGACTCCTCGGCGTCGCTGTGCCTGAAGCTTACGGCGGTCTCGATCTCGACAAAGCGTCTTCTCTGGCCGTCATCGAACGGATCGGCCCATCGGCGTCGTTTGCAACCACCTTCGGCGGGCAAGCGAACCTGACGATCCTTCCGCTCGTGCTCTTCGGCACCCCTGCCCAGAAAGAGAAATACCTGCCGCGTCTCGTGAGCGGTGAAATCGTCGGCGCCTACGCCCTGAGCGAATCGGGATCGGGCTCCGATGCGCTCGCCGCGAAGACGCGGGCAGTCAAGCAGCCGGACGGCAGCTGGCTGCTGAATGGCGAGAAGATGTGGATCAGCAACGGCGGCTTCGCCGACGTCTTCATCGTTTTTGCGAAGGTGGATGGGGAACAGTTCACGGCCTTCATCGTGGAACGGGCGTTTGGAGGAGTCACGTCGGGCAACGAAGAGCACAAGATGGGCCTCCACGGCTCCTCGACGACCCCAATCCTGCTCCAGGATGCGCGCGTGCCTGCCGACAACGTGCTCGGCGAGATCGGCAAGGGACACAAGGTCGCGCTCAACACGCTCAACTACGGTCGCTTCAGCCTGGGCGCCATGTGCATCGGCGGGGCCCGGGTTGCCATCGCGGACGCAGCGTCGTACGCCGCGTGGCGCCGTCAATTCGGGCAGCCGATCGGGTCGTTTGGCGCAATTAAACACAAGCTCGGCGAAATGATCGCGCGTACGTATGCGGTCGAGAGTCTCATCTATCGGACCGCGGGCCTGATCGACGCCACGCTTGCCAGCTCGTCCCATGACGGCGGCGCGATCGCGCAGGCGTTCGAGGAATACGCAGTCGAGGCGTCCATCGCCAAAGTGGCGGGCAGCGAAGCGCTCGACTTCGTCCTCGACGAGAACGTGCAGGTCCACGGAGGCAACGGGTTCGTCAAGGACTACTCGGCGGAGCGCTACTTCCGTGACGCGCGAGTGAATCGGATCTTCGAGGGCACCAACGAGATCAACCGGTTACTCATCCCCGGGATGCTGGCTCGCCGGGCAGTCAAGGGTGAGATCCCGCTCATTGCCGCGGCCCGCCGGCTGCAGGACGAGGTGTTGTCGCCGTCCATTGGCAGCGCAACCGGATCCGACGAAGGGGTTCTCGGCGACGAGGCCCGCACCGTCGCCGCATTCAAGAAGGTCGCGCTGATGGTGATTGGAACGGCGATGCAAACGTATGGCGAGAAACTCACGGACCAGCAGGAGGTTCTGGGCTACGCCTCCGACATCCTCATCGATACCTACGCGGGCGAGAGCGCGGTGCTGCGAGCTCAGAGCGCGACCACAGACGACCCGCGCCGCACCGATTTGCACGTCGCCGCCGCTCGAGTTTTCGTGCATGACGCGGGCTTGAGGATCGAAGCGGCGGCACGATCGGCGCTGTCGGCGATGGCGGAAGGCGACACGCTGCGAACGCTGCTGGCGGCGCTGAGGCGGCTTCTGAAGGTCACGCCGGTGAACACGGTTGCACTTCGCCGCACGCTGGCCGATGCGGCCGTAGGTGAGGGAAAATACGTATTGGGTTAACTATTGGACTGGCTTGTGTCGGGGATTCTGGCAGCGCTCATGAACGTGACGGCTCCGACAGCCTGACCTGGGCAGCAGTCCCCCAATACAAGCGGAGCAACCGAGTAATCGCGTGAATCCAGTCCGTTCGTTGTCGATAATGTATGTGGCGGCGGTCGCGCTCACGACCGCATGTTCGTCTGGACCGGGCGCACCCAGCACAACCGCGTCGGATGTAGCCTCATGGCGATCTATCCGGGATCAGGTCTTCTCTGAGGCGGCTGAATGCGGATCCCCTTCGGCGACGGAAGACTGTTCGCCGGTGCCCAAGTCGAGACGCGCCAAGCTCCTGCCGCTCCGCTATTACGAGATCAACCCGAGCTACAACGTCCCGGCGGCGTTGAAGGTCTCCGAAGATCGACCTGTCTTCGAGATGCCGACCTCGACCGGAACGCTGCGGCGCATGGAACGGGTCGGCGTCCTCGAGTTCGTGCTTGACGGCCAACCGATGACGCTGGCGGCCTTCGTGGAAGAGGGAACCCGCCGCATCGAAACGCTCTTCGTCCCCTTCGCCGATCAGACGACCGGAACTGAGACCTACTCGTCGGGGCGTTATCTCGATCTGCATCCGACGCCGACCGGCATCTACGCCATCGACTTCAACCGCGCCTACAACCCGTATTGCGCGTACAACGACACCTACGAGTGTCCGTTCCCGCCGGCGTCGAATCGTCTGAAGACGGCGATTCGTGCGGGCGAAAAGGCACCCGGCGCATGAGCCGGCCACTGCAGGCGATCGTGTTCGATTTCGATGGTGTGATCGCCAACAGTGAGCCGCTGCATCTGCTCGCGTTTCAGCAGGCGCTCAGCGAGGACGGCATCGAGCTCAGCGCCAGCGAGTACTACGAGCGATATCTCGGCTACGACGACGTGGGGATGTTCGCAGCGCTGGGACGGGACCGCGCTCTGCCGATGCAGGGAAACCGCGTCGAAGAGCTCGTCGCTCGCAAGGGAGACCGCATGCAGCAGCTGCTGCGATCGGGGTCGGTGCTCTTTCCTGGCGCTCTGGAATTCATACGCGAGGCCGCTGCCGCCGTGCCCATCGCGATCGCCTCGGGCGCGCTCCGTCATGAGATCGACGAGATTATTGGCGCCGCGGGTGTCGGCACTCTCTTCTCGGTGATCGTGGCGGCGGGCGACACGCCTGAGAGCAAACCGTCGCCAGCGCCATATCGCCTCGCGTTCGAGCAGCTGCGCCAGCAGACGGGGCGCGCGCTCGATCCACGGCGGTCGGTGGCCATCGAGGACTCGCACTGGGGGCTCGAGTCGGCGCGTGGCGCCGGTCTCAGGCTGGTGGGAATCACGAGCAGCTACCCGCCCGCGGAGCTCGCGAGCGCCGAGCTCGTCGTGAACGGACTTGGATCGCTGACGTTGGGCGCGCTGGACGAGCTGTGTGCGCGTGAGACGCCGTTGTCAGCAGGACTGCGAAGTTAGGGCGATTCTGTGAAGAAGGAATTGGTTGCGGCGCTCGTCGACGCATCGAATGCCCCGGGGACGGCGCTCGCCCCGGCGGCGCTGGTCATCGCGCGCGTCGAGTGCCCCCGGCTCGATCCGGACCCGTACATCGCGCGCCTCGATGCCATGGGCGATGCGGCCCGGCGGGTGATGGAGCGGCATGCCTCGTCGAGCGGCGACATGTCAGCGCAATGCGGCGTCAAGGCGCTGAACGAATACCTCTTCGACGAGCTCGGTTTCACCGGCAACCGCGACAAGTACGAGGATCCGCGCAATAGCTGCCTCAACGAGGTGCTCGAAAGACGGACCGGCATCCCGCTGACGCTCTCGATCGTGTACATGGAGATCGCTCGCCGCGCCGGTCTGCAAGTGGACGGCATCAACTTTCCCGGCCACTTCCTCGTGCGCTGCCCGCAGGCGCACTCCGGACAGCTCGTGATCGATCCGTTCCATTCCGGCGCACTGCTGTCGGAGCACAATTGCCGCGTGCTCCTGCAGAAGCATGTCGGCAGCGAGGTGGCGTTCAGCCGGTCGCTTCTCGCGCCTGCGACGCGTAGTCAAATCCTCGTGCGGATGCTGCTCAACCTGAAGCGTATCTACGTGCACATGCGATCGTTCCCGCAGGCGCGCGACATCACGGAGCTGCTCCTCGCACTCACGCCGTCGGCGCTCAGCGAGCTGCGCGATCGTGGCCTGCTCGCCTATCAGTTGAACGACGTGACCGGCGCGCTGCGCGATCTCCAGGCGTATCTCAAGCTCTCGAGCATGGGCGAGCCGGACAAAGAGGCGCGTGCGGAACACCAGCAGATCTGGGAACACGTCAAGACACTGCGGCGCCGAGTCGCGACGCTCAACTGACCACGCGCCACGAAGATCACGAAGTTAGTAGTTTCTTCGTGACCTTCGTGGCTAGTGGCTTGTACCGACTGAAGCAGTATTGGTACTGTTTAGCGCCGTATGGCGGTGACATTGACGACGGACGAACGAACCGAGCTCGACCGCGCGTGCGCAGTCTCAAGATCCGTGCGGAAGATGCGCGCCGCGCGCGGGTGATCTTGATGCTGGCCGATCGGGAATCCGACTCGACGATCGAAGCGACCGTGCCCTGTTATCGGGACTACATCAATCGCTAGCACCGGCGCTTTCTCGCGGATCGACTCGACGGCCTGACCGCGCTATCGGGGCCAGCCGCCGACCGTGCTGACAGCGAAGATGGAAGCTCGGATATTGGACAAGACCCGGCAGTCACCAAATTGCAGTACGCAGTGGAGTACGCGGAAGCTGGGGCGCGTGCTGCAGATCCATCACAATCCGGTCCAAAGGCCTGCAGCGCGCGGGGCTGCAACCGCTTCGCGTCGAGCGCTACTCGCAATCCGACGATCGGGACTTGCGAAACGAAGGAGGCTGATGTCATACGCACCTTTCTCGTGGAGATCCGAACGTCCACCTGCACTTCACGCCGACTTCTTGGTGGTGGCTCAAAGGTCGACCTGTGGTTGTCCAAGATCGAGCGCGACCTGCTCGCACGCCGGGTCTTTTTGTCCGTCGCTGACCTCGACGGAACATTCGTCGGTACATCCGGCACTACAACAAGGCGGCGAGACCGACCCGCTGGAGTTAACGTTCCTGGCGGATCGAATTAGTAGTACTTCAGTGAGTACAGTCCACTAGCCTGATATGGAATGACCTCTGTCAAGCCCCGATCTTTCGATGGAGGCGTGGCGAGAGCCGGCAAGCGTCAGCTTGCCGGCATCAGTGCCTCAGTCCACGTGACGGGCGCGGTGTCCAGGGGCGCCGAAGGCGCCGCCCGCAGGGCGCGCAGCCCTGGATGCCGTGCCCGCCACGTGGTATCTCCGACGCAGCTCGGTGGGGGGCCGCGGAGACGACGGACGATCGAGGGCGCTTCGACGACGAGTCACGCTGATATACGGTGGTTACCGCGGTCACCCGCAGCAGAGCACACATGACAGTGCTTCGTCGGGAGGACGTGCAGTCTAGAGTCGCGAGTTGGGACGAACGTCCGTATCGCATTGCTAGCTCGCCGATCCTCGCAATCGTGCCTCTGATCCGCCGCCGTCTTCGCGGTCCGGCACCGAGCGGCGTCATCGTTCGCTCAAGCCCTCTTCACCCATGCATGGTGCCGTTACTTCGCCGGTACCGGTGCTGGCTGCAGGGCCGCCCACACGAAGCCCGCGAGCTCACGCGCGATCGCCACCGCGATTTTCGGTGCCGGCTTATGTTCCGCCACCAACTTCCGAAAGCGTCGACACAGCCGCTGCTGTGCCTTGTCGGCGATCGCAATCACACGCCCTGGCTGCCCCTTGCGCCGTCGTGTCAGCACGACGCCGACGCTCGGGCGATGTTGATAATGCCAGGCCGTTTCCACCAGCAACCGCCGGACCAGCGCGTTCCCGGTGCGCGTGATGCCGCCACGCCGATGCTTCTCCCCGCTGGAGTCCTCGCCGGGCACCAACCCGAGATACGCCATCAACGCCGGCGCCGAGGCGAATCGGCGAAAGTCATGCAGCTCGGCGAGGATCAACATCGCCGTCAACGTATCGATGCCCCGGAAGCAGCGCAACCACCCGACCGGCTCGCGATACGGGTCACGCTCGGCGATCTCCGCCAGCCCGGCGTCCAACTCCCGCAGGCGCGCCGCCGTGTGATCGATCGCCAGCAGATAGTCGTCGACGACGGTCCGCTCGGCGGCGTGCACCCACGTCAGGCTGTCGATCCACTGCCGGTGTCCACGCGTCCAGTTGCGTCCCGCGTAATGCAGGCCACGTCGCAGCAGCAACTTGCCCAACCGATGCCGGCATCGTTGCAGATCGTCGCGAGCATCATCCCGCGCCCGCGCCAAGTCGCGAACCGCCTCGTCCTCCGGAGTCGGCGGCTGGACTGCCGTCAACAACCCCGCGCGGCCGAGCTCGGCGAGTTTGCGCGCGTCACGGCGATTGGTCTTCACCCGGTCTCCGGGCTTCCGCGGGATGAGCGCCGGCGCGACCACGTCGCAGCTCACACGCGACGTCGTCACCTGCCGTTGCAACGCGTACCCACACGGTCCGGCCTCATAGAAGATCCGCACCGGTCCCGGCGCTTCGCGCTCAAGCTTCTTCACGAGGCGTCGCACGGCGCGCGGCTCATTCGGGATCGTCCACGTGACCGGCGTTGCCTGGTTGCCGACCAGCATCGCGACGAATAGGTCCTTCTTGTGCGCGTCGATACCCACGTACGTGATAACGTTTTTCACGACCGGCTCCCTTCGATGCGGCTCTGGCGCCCTCAAGCGCTAACCCGCGATTCCGGTGGCTCTGTCCACCGTGTTGAGTGCGTGCAGCACTACAACGTTACGATGGAGAGCCGGTCATTCCATATTGGACCGAGAGCCGAAGCAGTTGCGTTTCCACACGCTGACATCAGCTCGCGAAAGCGGATGAAAATCGCACGCGTGGTTTGCGAGGATAGTGCCGGCGCGAGCGGCGAGGTCGACCTAGACAA
>JBKPNV010000136.1:0-18171 GCA_046732795.1 Acidobacteriota bacterium | reverse complement strand
GATCCGGCGAGGCGATGCTCGTATTCGAAACGCTCGATGATCGCTGACTGGTCGAGCGGATTGCGAACGCGCATGAGCCCGCCGCCAAAGGCAGCGGCCCAGATCTGCCCGTGACCGTCGCGCATCAATCGCCACGCGCCGGTGGGAAGCCGGATCTTGCGGTCGTGCTGCGGGGCCGAATGGGTTGACAGTCGCTTGATCACCTCTTGCGAGTCGGTCACCCAGATTGCACCCGAGGCATCCTCGATAAGGCTCTGAACATTGGTCTCGGTCGCGTCAACCAGCTCGAAGCTGTCCTTCGTCCGCTGATAGACCCCCGAGGCGGTGCCAGCCCAGAGTCGACCGGCACGATCTTCGTACAGGCTGAACGCTTCGGCGCCGCTGTATCCGTCGGCCGTCCCAAGGGCACTCCAGCGGCCGTTGACAAATCTGGAGAGACCGCGCCGGCTCGCAACCCAAATGACGCCCTGGCGATCCTGGATCATCGCCGCTACCCCCGGCGGGGCGCCGTCCGATGGCGCGTAGCGCACCATCTGACCTCGATGAATTCTGACGATTCCGCCGCCTCCCCCAAAACCTACCCAGATACTGCCGTCATGGGAACCAACGATGGCGTGCACCGGCCCGCTCGGAAGCTGAGACGCCGGATCGGCGGGTTGCCATGGAGTGAAATGGTTGCCATCGAAACGAAGCAGGCCAGTCGGCCCTCCGAGCCACAAGTAGCCTTCGAGATCCTGTGCGATGGTGAAAACGTCGCCCGGCATCCCCTTTTCAGAAGCCCAGACCGCCATCGTGTAATTCGATGCAACTGATTCGTCACCGGCGGAGGCCACGCCAGCGACGGCGGCGCACACGACCATCGTCAGGACAACGACCAGGATCGGGGACCCGGGGCTGGAAACTCCAAGGCGGCGAGGGAAAGTTTCGCGCAGCATCATGGGGCGCGACAGCCCGACATTATCGCGAGTCGGCTGTCTCGGCGGCAAGTACCCCGTCCAGGGGACCCGCCGCAACACCCCGAGTAGAGGCGGGTCTTCCGACCCGCCTGACGTTTTCAGACCCGCCTGGGAGTCATCGCTGTTCGATCGGGACAAAACGTTGCGGGTAGGCCGGGCCGGTGTACTCGGCGCGCGGGCGTATCAGCCGATTGTTGGCGTATTGCTCCAGAATATGCGCCGTCCAGCCTGACATGCGACTCACAGCAAACACCGGCGTGTAGAGATCGATTGGGATGCCGAGGGCGTAATACGTCGACGCGGAGTAGAAGTCGACGTTTGGATTCAGCTTCTTCTCGCCTTTGACGAGCGCCTCGATCCGCTGGGACATGTCGAACCACGCTGTGTTGCCGGATCGCTTGCCGAGATCCTGTGACATACGGCGCAGGTGCGTCGCGCGCGGATCCTCGGTCTTGTAAACGCGATGGCCGAAGCCCGGGATCTTTTCCTTGCGCGCCAGCTTCCCGCGAACGACCTCATCCACTCGCTCTCCGCTCGCTGTTTGTCCCAGCTCGAGCAGCATCTTCATCACTTCGGCGTTCGCACCGCCGTGGAGCGGCCCCTTCAGCGTGCCGATGGCAGCGACGATGGCGGAGTACATGTCAGTGAGCGTGGCTGCCGCGACACGTCCCGCAAAGGTGGACGCATTCAGCTCGTGATCGGCGTGCAGGATGAGCGCCACATCGAGCGCGCGAATGGCGGTGGAATTCGGACGCTCGCCGGTGAGCAGATAGAGAAAGTTAGCCGCGTGGTTCATCGCCGGGTCGGGCGCCAGCGGGCCGCCGCCTTGCTGGAGGCGGCCCCACGTCGCGACAATCGAGCCGACTTGTGCCGTCAGCCGCACGGCCTTCTTGTACTGAGCCTGAGGCGACGCATCCGGCAGGTCGGCATCGTAGTGGGCCGATGCCGACGTGATCGTACGAAGCGCGTCCATCCCATCCACCGGAGGCAGACTGCGCATCAATCGAATGACGGGCTCGGGCAGCGCTCGCGCGGCCGCCAGCTGCGACTGCAAGTCGCCGAGCTCGGCTCGTGACGGCAGCCGGCGATGCCACAGGAGGAAGCAGACTTCTTCGAACGTGGCCTCTTTCGCGAGATCGTGGATGTCGTATCCGCAATACGCGAGCACGCCACGATCCCCGTCCAGATAACAGATCGCCGACGATGTCGCGACGACGTCCTCGAGTCCGCCCTTCGGTTTCTCAGCTGTAGCCATTGCAAGCCATCTTACGCAATCCTGGGGGCTTTCGCCTCCTGACGATCGCGCTTTCGCGATCTCGGCGTAAATGCCTTTCGTTTGCAGTGGCGGACGATAGACTATCGACGTCAACGCGATGAGCACGGTCCACCAGCGCCAGGAACCCGCAGCTCGTCCAGGCGATCCTCTTCCCCCGCTGATTGCGGTGCTCCGCCCGCATCAATGGCTGAAGAATCTTCTGGTCTTGGTGCCTGCCGTGGCGGCGCATCGCATCGAATGGAGCACCGGAAGAAGCGCCGCGCTGGCGTTCGTCAGCCTCTCGCTGTGCGCATCGGGCGGTTACATTTTCAACGACCTGCTCGACGTGGAGGCCGATCGAGGGCATCCGCGAAAGCGTTTCCGTCCACTGGCATCAGGCCGGCTTTCCGTGAAGAGTGCCCTCGCCCTGGTCGTCGTCATGTGGAGCAGCGGGGTCGCAATCGGGACGCTTGCGCTGCCGGCCGCATTCGTATGGACACTGGCCATTTATATCGCAGGAACGATCTCGTATTCGATCTGGCTCAAACGGGAGCCATCACTCGATGTCGTCGTGCTCGCAGGGCTGTATGTGTTGCGAATTATCGCGGGTGGCGCAGCCACGGCCGTTCCCGTTTCGACGTGGCTGCTTGCGTTCACGCTATTTGTGTGTCTCAGCCTGGCGCTGTTGAAACGATTCATCGAAGTGCACGCGCAGCCGACACCTCTCGCGGTTGCCGTCTCCAGACGGGGCTATCGCGCCGATGACGCGCAATGGCTCCACTCCGCCGGCCTCGCGGCCGCGTACCTGTCGGTGGTGATCCTGGCCATCTACGTGAACAACCCGTCGGTGTCGCTGCTGTATGCCCACTCAGATCGCTTGTTGCTGGCGTGTCCGCTCCTGCTGTACTGGTCCACACGAACGTGGCTGCGCGCACATCGCCGCCGCGCCCACGACGACCCGGTGCTGCTGCTGGCGCTGGATCCCATCACGTACGTGCTGCTGGCGATTTGCGTGATCATCGTGGCGGCCGCCGTGTGAGCACGTCAGAGCGACCGGAATTCGAGAGCGTGTTGACCGGCTGGGGAAGAATGCCGGTGGTGCCGGGGGCCGAGTTACGGTCCGAGGATCTCGCACGTCTCACAGAGGATTTGCCGCTGGCGCGCGGCCTCGGCCGGGCGTACGGCGACGCCGCGTTGCCCGCACCCCATGACCGGCTCATTGCCGGCACGACGCTCGCGGATCGGATCCTCTCCTTCGACTCCTGCACGGGAGTCCTCACTGCTGAAGGCGGCCTGTCACTGGATGAACTGTGCAGGCTCTTTCTCGCTCGCGGGTTCTTCACGCCAGTCTCACCAGGTACGCGCTTTGTGACGCTCGGCGGCATGGTGGCTTGCGACGTGCACGGGAAGAATCACCATCGCGAGGGAACGTTCGGACGCCACGTCCTCTCCCTGACCGTCCGCACCGGTGCCGGCGATGTTGTCCGCTGCTCACCGGACGAACACGCCGATCTGTTCCGCGCGACGATCGGGGGAATGGGCCTGACTGGCGTCATCCTCACTGTCACGGTGCGCCTGGCGCGCGTGCCATCGACGGCAATCGTCGAGGAGTACGAACGCGTCCAGGATATCGACCAGTCGCTCGACGCGCTGAAGTCAGCGAGCGCGCAATGGCCGATGACGGCCGGGTGGATCGATTGCCTCGCGCGCGGACGCGACATGGGCAGGGGAGTCGTCTTCCGCGGGAGGTGGGCCGAGCCGAACGAGGTGCCACCTTCTCCCCGCTCGCTACCGAGAGACCTGTCGGTACCGTTCGACGTCCCGGGCTGGCTCCTGAGCGCACCGACGGTGCGGGCATTCAACGCGTTGATCTACTGGCGATACCGGGCGCGGGGTCGATCGGCGATCGTGCATCCTTACACGTTTCTCTATCCGCTCGATGCCGTCTCCCACTGGACGCGGCTCTACGGGTCACGCGGCTTTACGCAGTATCAGTGCGTGCTGCCGGACACCTCGGGCCGCCCCGCCGCCAGGCGTCTCATGAGCGTCCTCGCTCGACGAGGCGCTGCCTCGTTTCTCACCGTCATCAAGGACTGCGGCGCCGAAGGGGTCGGCCTTCTCTCGTTTCCCCGACCGGGCATCTCGATTGCGGTCGACCTGCCGATGCGGCACGACACCCAGGCGGTCGTCGACGCGTTGAACGAAGTCGTAATCGCCGAAGGCGGGCGCATCTACCTGGCGAAGGACGCGCTCACGCGCCGCGAACACTTTCAGGCGATGGAACCCCGGCTGGACGCCTTTCTCGCGGTCCGACGAAAGTGGGATCCCGAGGGACGTATCCGCAGCGCGCAATCAGTACGGCTCTTCGGATGGTGACACGTCCCGCGAACGTGGTCGTTCTCGGCGCGACGAAAGGCATGGGACGCGCCCTCGCCCGCAGGATGGCGGAACGTGGCGATCGCTTATTTCTGCTTGGCCGCGATCGCGAAGAACTGCGGCTGAGCGCCGCCGATCTGAAGTCGCGACGCACCGGCCAGTACGAGGTGGGTGTCGCGCGCTGCGATCTGGAACGCCCCGAGACGTTCGAGACCGCGCTGCATCAGGCCGAGACCGCTCTCGGGCGGCTCGATATCGTCGTCGTGACAGCCGCGCAATTCGCGACTCAGGATCGCCTGGAACAGGACACAGACCTCGCGCACCGCCTTTTGACTGTCAACTTCGCGAACACGGTTATGTTCTGCGAGCTCGCCCGCAAGCGCCTGCTCGCTCGCGGCGGCGGAACGCTCTGCGTCTTCAGCTCCGTCGCCGGTGAGCGCGGGCGGAAGCGAGTGGTGTTGTACGGCGCGTCGAAGGCGGGATTGAGCGGATACCTCGAAGGCCTGGATCACCGGTATCGCCGTGAGGGACTCGTCACGGTGTGTGTGAAGCCCGGGTTCGTCACAACGTCGATGACCGAAGGCCTGCCACGGCCGCCGTTTGCGGGTGACGCCGACGCGGTCGCCAAGCGTGTGCTCGAGGCCATCGATCGCGGCAAGCCGGTCGTCTACGCTCCGCCGGCCTGGGCGTTCGTGATGTTCTGGATGCGGCTTCTGCCGCGTTTTGTGATGCGGCGCCTGGACCTGTGAAGAATCGTGAAGGGGTCAGACCCCTGCACAGATCTGCACATGCGCAAGAGTGCGAAGGGGTCTGACCCCTTCACATTATTTCGCTGGTTTCAGGCCGCGATACACTGCCTCGACGAATTGTGTCGCGGACCATCCCGGCGCCGCGCCGTACAAGCCGTCGTACTCCATCGTCGGTCGCGCCTCCTGCACCTGCGCGAGTGTCATCCCCCGCTTCACCATGTCCTGCACGCGATCGCGGATGATCGTCGTCATGTCGCGGTACTCGACGAGATCGGCTTCATCCGAAATGCGCCCGTGACCCGGTATGAGCATAGTGCCGCCTTCGGTCTTCTCTCCAGAGATCACCAGATCGAGCAGCTGATTCAGACCATCGAGGACGCCCTGGATGCTGCCACCGCGCTGCGCATCGATGATCGGATAACTGACTGTCGAGTACACGTCGCCGGTTGCGATGACATCCGACCGTCGGAAGAACACGATGCTGTCGCCGTCGGTGTGGGCAGACGGAAAGTGAACGATCTGCACGCCCTCACCGTTGTAATAGAACTCCTTGTGCTTCCCTGAAAACGTGGATGTGGGCCAGGCAATCACCGGGGTCGGCGCCTGAGATCCGGCCGGCGCACTCATGCGGTTCAACGTCTCCTCGTGCGCGATGATCTCAGCACGTGCCACGGTGCCGGCACCCACCACCGCAACGCCGCGACCCGATATCGGCGCGCCCGACGCGCCGACCTTCTCGTTTCCGCCGACGTGATCGGCGTGCGAGTGCGTGTTGATGATGTTGCGAACCGGCCGATTGGTCAGTTGCCGCACAGCCGCCAACACGGCATCTGCATTCTGCTCAGTACCCGTGTCAACGAGGATCGGACCAAGGTTGCCGACCTGGACTGCGATATTCGATCCGGCGCCGATGATGACATGGACGTTGCCCTGGACGGGCATCGTGTACAGGCCGCTTTCACGGCCAGGCGGCGACACCGGCGCACCGCTCTGCGCCCGGCCGTCGACGTGCGCCGACAGCGCGCCGATCATGACCGCAGCGGCGACGATAAGAATCTGTTTCAACATCGATCGCCTCACGGGCGTGCCGGCGGCGCCGCTATGGGCATCGTTTTGACCTTGTCCATGTACTGCGGGTACATCGTCTCGGCACCGCCGCGCGTCGGTGGGACGGGCAGTCCATGCAGTGCCGCGAACTCGGTGAGAAAGGGGTTCTTGCCTGGCAGATGGTGAGGCACGTACGCCGGATCGCGCCCAGGCACTTCATCGTCAGCCTGGCAGAACAGCCACGCCTGATATTGGTTGGGCGTCGTCGCCGCGTCGAGAAGCAGATTGGTCGTCTTGACCAGCGGCTCCTCGAGGAAGACGGGGTCCTCAGTGATCGAGACCTGCGTCAACACGTTGTCGTGGCGGATGAAGTACTCCGTCATCGTGGTCTTCGCGCTCATCGGGATACCGTTGCGCCGATGCCAGCCCTGCTTGATGTGTGTCGTATGTACCTTGAGCACCCGGCCCTGCCACTCGCCGGTTGAGAACCCCATCCAGGTATGCGCCGCCTCTTCCGGTGGATGCGGACGGCCATCCAACCAGATCGTGCGCTCCTGCGCGTAGGTACTCAGAAAGTGTTTGATGGCGACGACTGTCTGGGTGCCGGGATCGATCTCTTCCGTGATTCGAACGCGAATCGGTCCGCGATAGATATAGGGCGAGACGTGCGCGCGGCATTGATGTTCGGGAAGCGTGAGGCGAGATGCGTCCCAGCTGTCGGCGTACTGTCGACCAGCCGCGTTTATTGGAATCCCGAGATAGTCGCCGAGCTCTGGTCCCGGTCCGCGCTCGGGCTGATCCTCGTGAAAAGTACCGACCCAGTCTCCGTTCAAGAAACTTTGTGCGGCGACAGGCGTCGTGCTCAGCGCAAGAACCAGCAGTGTCATGAATGCAAGCATCGAACGCGCCATGAGTTCCCTCGATTCGGGCACCTATATACCACGTGTCGTTCGGTGCGAGCCGCCAACACGTCGTGAATCTGCGATTCATCGAGTCGGTCGAAATCACGGCCGACGACAGGTACATCGTTCACTTGAAGAACAAAATCGAAGTACCCGTGTCGCGCCGGCAGTCGCCACAGCTGCGAGAGAGTCTGAGGTTGTGAACGAAAACGGGAGTCTCTATGTCTCTTCTTCCGCCACCGGCTTGAAGACCATGTCGCCGGCGTACTGCTGAATGATTGACAGCAGCCCCGTGTAGAGGAAGCCGACCTGGAAGAGGACGAGGAACGGAACCGTTCCGAAGATGCCGTTTGCGAGCGCGTAAAACACCGTGGCCGTGAAGTACAGGCCGAGCGCCAGCTCAATCATCGGCTGAACGACGAAGCTCTGACGATACTTCTTGTTCATCCACTCGTCGGCTGCTGCCTCGATGCGGTACTTCGGCGTGCGCGCGAATTCGCTCTGACGATTGAACATGGCCTCGAAAACCGCGCGGGTGTTGTTGACGGCGAGCCCGATGCCGATCGACATCAGGAACGGCAGGTACTTGATGCGCGTGACCCAGTCGGCGTGCAGCTCACGCTGGCACACGAGATAGAAGTTTGCCACCGATGCCGTCGCCGCGAAGAAGAGCGGCACGTCGATCAGCAGCATCTCGTACCAACCCATGTTGTAGCGAATGACCATTGCCGGCGCCATCAGCACCGACAGCACGCACATGAGCGGGTAGTTGAAGTTCGCGGTCAGGTGGAAAAACGCCTCGGCCTTCACGCCAAATGGCATCGATGACCGCAAGATCTTTGGCAACAGCTTGCGGCAGGTCTGAACCGATCCCTTCGCCCAGCGGTGCTGCTGCGACTTGAAGGCGTTCATCTCGACTGGAACTTCCGCCGGCGCAATCAGGTCCGGCAGGAACACGAACTTCCACCCACGAAGCTGCGCGCGGTAGCTGAGATCGAGGTCCTCCGTCAGCGTGTCGTGCTGCCAGCCACCGGCATCGGTAATCGCCTCGCGACGCCAGATTCCTGCCGTGCCGTTGAAGTTGAAGAAGTAGCCGGCCCGGTTGCGGCCGCCATGCTCGAGCACGAAGTGACCGTCGAGCAGAATCGATTGGATCTTCGTGAGCAGCGAGTAATCCTGGTTGATGTGACCCCAGCGGGCCTGCACCATCGCGATCGCCGGATCGACGAAGAACGGCACCGTGCGCGTAAGGAAATCGGGTGTCGGGATGAAATCAGCATCGAAGATCGCGATGAAGTCGCCTTTGGCCACCTTCATGCCGGCTTCGAGCGCGCCCGCTTTGTAGCCGATTCGATCGGTCCGATGCAGATAGGTGATGTCGATGCCTCTGGCCGCGTTTCTCCACACCGCCTGCTCGGCGACACTGCGCGTCTCGTCGGTGGAATCATCGAGCACCTGGATTTCCAGCAGCTCGCGCGGGTACTCCAATCGACACACCGCGTCGATCAGCCGATCGGCGACGTACATCTCGTTGTAAATCGGAAGCTGAATCGTGACTGGTGGAAGCGCGCCGAGCGGGCCGGCGGGAACAGGTTGCTTCCCTTTGTTCTTCATGTACAGGTACACAAGGTAGTACCTGTGCCAGCCATAGACAGCGAGAATGACAAGAACGAAAAAATACGTGCCGAGAATGAGCGTTTCGGAGGCAGTCATTCGACAGGACTGTGCCGACAGGGCATGAGCACTCTGATTATATTGGCGCGTTGCACAAAGTTCAATGAAACTGGGGCCTTTTCTGCGTTCCCTTGACGCGAACCATGACCGAAACTGAACTCCAGCGGCTGCTCGAATCGGTCTCAGCCGGATCGATCCAGGCTGGCACAGCTGCAACGCAAATTCTTGATGCGCTTCGCGCGGCTCCCTTCGACGACCTCGGCTTCGCTCGAGTCGATCAGCATCGCCATCTGCGGCAGGGGTTTCCGGAAGTGGTACTCGGATTAGGGAAAACACCCGCACAGATCGCGGCGATTGCCGAGCGCATCGTCTCTGCGGGACATTCGCTACTCGTGACCCGCACCACGCTCGAGGCGTTCGACGCGGTGCGCGACGTCATACCTCATGCGACCTTCCATGGCGAAGCGCGCGCGATCACTCTCAGCCAGGGAGAGATCCCGCGCGGCCATGGCACTGTGCTCGTCGCGTGCGCCGGGACATCTGATCTTCCAGTCGCCGAAGAGGCGGTGGTGACAGCCGAGCTCATGGGCAACAGCGTGGATCGCCTCTACGATGTTGGCGTGGCTGGATTGCACCGGCTCCTGCAAGCGCAGAACCGCCTGCACCGCGCGCGTGTGCTCGTCGTGGTGGCGGGAATGGAAGGCGCATTGCCCAGTGTCATCGGTGGCCTGGTGAGCGTGCCCGTGATTGCCGTGCCAACGAGCATCGGTTACGGCGCCAGCTTCAACGGCATCGCCGCATTGCTCGGAATGCTCAACAGCTGCGCAAGCGGCGTCTGCGTCGTCAACATCGACAACGGATTCGGGGCGGCGTGCGTGGCGAGCCGCATCAATCATCTGTAACGCGATTCGCGATCGGGGCTTCGCGACTCGCCCAACGCTCCGATCACCAGCGTCCCGCGTCGCGAGTCTCGAATCCCGAACCAGCGTGGTACACTGAGAAGTTCCAGTAACACCCTTCCGATCAGAATCTCCATGCATGCGGGCGCCTTGAGGGCTCTCGAGTTCGATCGCATTGTTGAAGTGGTTTCTGGTCTCGCCGTCACACCGACGGGCCACGCCAGACTGGCGGAGCTGCACCCGGTCACTGAGGCGCCGCGCGTCATCGCTTTGCAGCGCGCCACCACTGAGGGCACCCGCTTCCTCAACGATCACCCGGGGTTTCCCCTTCGCGCGCCGTCGGATCTCGATGCCATCCTCGACGCGCTCTCCGTCGACGGGCGGGCGCTCGAATCGCTCCGGCTTCTGAAGCTTGGTGACTATCTCGAGTCGATTGAGCAATCGCGCCAGACGATCAGAAAAGTCAGCTCGGCGTTTCCGATCCTCAGCCAGCAGGTCGACGCCGTCGCCTCGTTTGCGTCCGAGACCGGCGATGTGCGGAGGAAGATCGAACCATCGGGTGACGTCGCCGACAACGCGAGCCCGGCGCTGGCCCAGATTCGGGATCGGCTGCGCCGGCAAAAACAGCGCCTGCGGTCCACGCTCGATTCGTTTCTGCGCGGCCGCGAGACCGCGAAGTATCTCCAGGAACAGGTCGTCACCGACCGCAACGGTCGGCACGTGCTGATGGTCCGCGCTGAACATCGATCGGCGATCCCGGGAATCGTGCATGGCGGGTCCACCAGCGGCGCCAGCTTGTTTGTCGAGCCACTCGAGACCGTCGAGATCAACAACGACATCGTCGAGCTCGAGGAACAGGAGACGGAGGAGGTGCAACGAATCCTGTTGGCGCTTACGGACGCTTTCCGCGCACGTCCCGAGGAACTCGAACGCACGATCGAGGTCGCTACGGGACTGGATGTAATCCAGGCACATGCCCGCTTTTCGATCATGACGAGCTCAGTCGAACCGATCATCGCCGCCGATGGAACGTTCGAACTGAAGGGTGCCCGACACCCACTTCTCATGCAAGCCGTCATCGAGCGGCTCGATGATCGGGACTCGGGAGTCGGGACTTGGGATCCGGCAGACGGCGAACCTGGAATGCCAACTTCGGATCCTGGATCCCGGATCCCGGATCCCGTACCCGTAGACATCCTCCTCACGCCGCCGACGCGGATTCTCGTGATCACGGGACCGAACACCGGCGGAAAAACTGTAGCCTTGAAGACGGCGGGGCTCCTCGCGGCGATGGCGCAATCCGGGCTGCACATCCCCGTCGACGTGGGATCGCGCATTCCGGTTTTCAAATCGCTCTTTGCCGACATCGGAGACGAGCAGTCGATCTCGGCCAGCCTGAGCACCTTCTCGGCGCACATCACCAACATCGTCTCGATGGATCGCTCGCTGACGCTCCCGGCCCTCGTCCTCGTCGACGAGGTCGGCGCGGGCACGGATCCAGTCGAAGGAGGCGCGCTCGGCATCGCCGTCATCGATCACTTCCGTAAGCGCGGCGCGCACCTGATCGCGACGACCCACTACGATTCGCTGAAGTCGTACGCCTCGACGACTGAAGGCGTGGCCAGCGCCGCGTTCGGATTCAAGCCAGAGACGTTCGCGCCCACCTATCGCCTTCTCTACGGATCTCCGGGACGCAGCCTCGCTATCGAGATTGCCGCCCGGCTGGGAATGCCACCGAGCGTCATCGCGTTTGCGCGCGGGAATCTCAGCGACCGCGAGAAACAACTGGCCGAACACCTGGCACGCGTAGACGATGACCTCCGGAGGCTCGAAGCGGACCGCAGGACAGTCGCCAGGGAGCGCGCCGCGCTGGTCGATACGGAACGGGCGCTCCGATCGCGCGAAGAGTCGGTTCGCGAACGCGAGAATACGTATCGGCGTCGACTCGACGCCAAGCTCGACGATCAGCTGCGGGAAGGCCGGCGCGAGATCGACACGATCATCGAGGGGCTCAAGGCGAAGGCAGCGGAGTTGACGCAGCAGGCGGCACGACGCACCGTCGCCCCGCTCAACACGGGCGAGGCTGGAGCCGCGCGCGCCGATGCCCGGGCGGCGCTCGAACGTGTGGTGGGGCGGCTCAAGACGGGACCGGAATCCGGCCGCACGGCAGCGCCTTCATCGACACCGGAAGCGCAGGGACCCATCGAGCCTGGCTCGAGAGTGGCCGTCGGGGGTCTCGGACTCGAAGGTGTCGTCATCGAAGTCCAGGGCAAACACGCCGAGATCGACATGAAGGGAAAACGCCTGCGTGCTCCGCTTCGTGATCTGCGGGCCATCGGCCGTACAGCACAATCCGGGGGCACACCGGCGCCAGTAAGGGTGAGCGTTGACCTGCAGCCGCGCGAGGGCGGCTTGTCGGAGGTCAACGTCATCGGGTGCACCGTCGACGAGGCGATCGCACGCGTCGACAAGTTCCTCGATGAATCCAGCGTCAGCGATCACCAGGTCGTGCGTATCATTCACGGGCATGGTACCGGCCAGTTGCGGCGCGGCCTCGCGGCGTTCCTGAAAGAGCACCCGCTGGTCGCGAAGTTCGATCTCGCGCCGGCCAATCAAGGCGGGGGTGGCGTGACCGTCGTGGAGTTAAAGGACTGACGCCCAACGGCGACGTGACATGGCTCTTTATCTCCAGTCGTTCCTCGATGACCTCAAGCACCAGGCCGACATCGTCGTCGTCATCCAGGACTACGTTCCGCTGAAGAAGGCGGGCGCCAACTACATGGGGCTCTGCCCGTTCCACGGCGAGAAGACGCCATCGTTCAGCGTCAGCCGGGACAAGGGCTTCTTCTACTGCTACGGCTGCGGCGTCGGCGGTGACGTCATCAAGTTTCTCGAACTGCACGAGAAAGTGGGATTCCAGGACGCCGTCAAGCAGCTCGCTCAGCGATTCGGGATGACGATCCCGGAGCAAGAGCAGAGTGACGAGCAGAAAGCAGGCGCCGCCGAACGGGAGGCGCTCCTGAAGGTCAACGAGACTGCCGCGGCGTGGCTTCGTCAGCAGCTGCTTTCCCCGGCAGGTGTCCGAATCAGGCGCCAGATCGCCGGGCGCGGCATCACTGATGCAACCGGGGAAGCGATGGGCCTGGGCTTTGCTCCTCCGTCGCGGACGGCGATGAAGGAGGCACTCCTCAAGCAAGGATTCTCCGAGGGCCTGTTACTGCGTGCTGGCCTCCTCGTTCAACGAGATGAGGGGCCCACGGTGGATCGTTTCCGCAACCGCTTGATGATCCCCATCCGGAGGGACACTGGTTCCGTCATAGCTTTCGGGGGACGCGCCGTCGAGCCGGATCAGCAGCCCAAGTACCTGAATTCGCCGGAAACGCCCATTTACTCCAAGGGACGCACCTTATACGGGCTGGATCTCAGTAAGGCGGCAATACGTCAAAAGGGATTTGGGGTTCTCGTCGAGGGCTATTTTGACTTCGGTCAGGTTTTTCAGGCCGGCTTTCCCGTCGTGGCCTCCTGCGGAACGGCATTGACGGTGCAGCAGGTTCAGCAGCTGCACAGGTTTGCCTCCAGAGTCGTCTTGAGCTTCGATCCCGATGCGGCCGGCCAGGGGGCAGCCGCCAAGTCATGTGACTTGTTTGTGGCAGACGGCTTCGAGGTGAATGTGGCGCAGCTTCCCGCGGGACAAGACCCCGACGTGTTCATCCGGGCCCAGGGAATCGCGGCCTACGGTGAACGATTGAAGCACTCCAAGCCGTATCTGGAATATCTGCTCGATCGCACGGCCGCTGGCTACAACCTGAACAGCGACGAAGGAAGGGTGAAGTTCTTGGCCGCCATGCTCCCCACCGCCGCCCGCATCCCTGACGCGGCGATGCGTGACCGCTTCGCCGACCGGCTGGCGTTCAAGGCGAACGTCACCGACGATGTGGTTCGCGCCAAGATTCGGGAGGCGGCCGTCCAGAAACAGACCACCATTTCGGTGAGTCAGATTCCGAGCTTCGGGCACGTCACCAAGGCGGAAAAGGCCCTTATTTGGAGCCTCATCCACGAGCCAGACGCCGCCTTGGCGGCGCTCGCCGAGCTCGAACCATCCGACTTCGATGGCTTGGCCAGCCGATCGGTGCTGGATCTGGCGCGGCGACTGAACGACAATAAGGGTTTCTCTCCTTCTGTGCTGCTCGAGCGTCTAAACATGGTAGAAGCCCAGCTCGTGACCGCAATCGCGAACGAGCCGGAGTCCCCTGCCCTATCGCTCGGTTCCTGCGTACGTGAGGTTCGTCGCAGTCGTTATGAAAAAGAGAGGGCGGCCGTGCAGCGAGAGATCGCTCAGCTGCAGACCAGGGGAGCGGCCAGCGGTGGCGAGCTCGATGCATTGCTCGTGCGCAAGGGCAATCTCGGCCGGCTCATACAGGCACTTGTGATATCGGAGGATTGATCTTGTCGATTGAAGAGAAATACGACGAAGTACGCCAGCTGATCACGGTCGGCAAAGAGAAAGGGTACCTGCTCTACGACGAGGTAAACGAGCTCTTGCCGTCGGAGATCACCTCGTCGGAAGAGCTCGACGACCTGTTCAATGCCTTTGGCAGCGCGGGCATTGAAGTCGTCGATTCGGACAAAGCGTACCGGGGCGACAAGGACTTCGATCGTGAAGGCTCCGGTGACGAGCCGGAGCTCGATCTCACGCCCGGCGCGCTCGACAAGACCAACGACCCAGTCCGCATGTACCTGCGGGAGATGGGCACCGTTCCGCTGCTCACGCGCGAGGGCGAAGTCGCAATCGCCAAGCGTATCGAGCGTGGCAAGCTGGCGGTGATCAAGTCGATCTCGCGCACGCCCACCATCGCCAAGCGCATCCTGATCATGGGCGATCAGCTGCGCGCGGGCGAGCGCACCATCCGCGAGCTGGTGATCTTCAGCGATGAAGAGATCACCGACGAAGTCATCCAGGAGCGCGCCGTCGAAGTTCTCGGCCAGATCGAGGCCGTCCGGAAGGCGCGCACCAACTACTCGAAGATGGGCGAGAAGCTCGTCGACGTGCCGAAGAAGGACAAGAAGAAGTATCGGCGCGCCCGCCTGAAGACGCTGCGCGCGTGGGTGGACGTGTCACGCCGCATCCGCGAGATCGAGTTCACCGAAACGGTCAAGCGTCGCCTGGTAGACGAGGTCAAGGACGCTGTTGACGCCGTCGTGAAGGTTCAGCGCGAGGCGGATCATATCGAGCGAACGCTCAATCCCAAGGCGAAGATCAAGGGACCGAAGCTCAAGGAAGAAGAGAAGAAGAACCTCCTCAAGAAGTGCAAGGACCTGCGCCTGCAAGTCAAGCAGATGGTGGACGATCTCGAGGAGACTCCGGAGCGTCTGCGCCGCACGATCGAGGTCATCCAGCGCGGTGAAGCGCAGGCAGAGCAGGCCAAGAAGGAACTGGTCGAAGCCAACCTCAGACTCGTCGTCTCCATTGCGAAGAAGTACACCAATCGCGGTCTCCAGTTCCTCGACCTGATTCAGGAAGGCAACATCGGCCTGATGAAGGCGGTCGACAAGTTCGAGTACCGACGCGGCTACAAGTTCTCGACCTACGCGACCTGGTGGATCCGTCAGGCGATCACCCGCGCGATCGCCGATCAGGCGCGCACCATCCGCATCCCGGTGCACATGATCGAGACGATCAACAAGCTGATTCGCACCTCGCGCGCGCTCGTGCAGGAGCTTGGCCGCGAACCGACGTCGGAGGAGATCGCCAAGCGGATGGATATCCCGGTCGCGAAGGTCCGCAAGGTGCTCAAGATCGCGCAGGAGCCGATCTCGCTCGAGACGCCGATCGGCGAGGAAGAGGATTCACATCTTGGCGATTTCATCGAGGACCGGAACATCGTGTCGCCGGCCGAAGCCGTCATCAATCTGAACCTGAAGGAACAGACCGAGGCGGTCCTCAAGACGCTGACACCACGCGAGGAAAAGGTCATCAAGATGCGCTTCGGCGTCGGCGACGGCAGCGAGCACACGCTCGAAGAGGTGGGCCAGAATTTCGCCGTCACGCGCGAACGCATCCGCCAGATAGAAGCCAAGGCGCTGCGCAAGCTGCGTCATCCGTCACGATCGCGTAAGCTCAAGGCCTTCCTGGAAGGAAGGACCTAGCAGTTTCCGGTTCCAGGTTCCACGTTCCGGGTCGTGTTCAACCGGAATATGTGATGGGGCCCGTAGCTCAGCGGTTAGAGCGGCCGGCTCATAATCGGTTGGTCCCAGGTTCGAATCCTGGCGGGCCCACCAACCTTCGTTCGCTTCGCGAGCGTCGGTTGGCAGGCAGTGCGAAGGTTGTCCACCGCCGCGCGCCACGCGAAGGTGGAACTTGCGAAAAATCACCAGATGCTTTCCGACCTCGAACGCCTGATTCAGCTCCAGCGCCTGGAGACAACCATTGCCGACGCCAAAGTGGCGATTGCGCAGCATCCGCAGAAAGTCGCGGCGCTCGACGCGCGTTTGGATGAAACGAAGCGGGCGGTCGAGTCCGTCAAAGAACAACAGAAAGCCAATCACGATCGCCGGCGCGAGCTCGAGAAGGACGTCGCGCTGTATCAGGGCCGCCTGACGAAGTTCAAAGATCAGTTGATGGCCGTCAAGACCAACCGCGAGTACCAGGCGATGCAGCACGAGATCGCCACCGCCCAGGGCGACCTCGGGTCGGTCGAAGAGAAGGTCCTGGAGCTCATGCTCGAAGCCGACGACCTCACCGCCGCATCGAAGCGCGCCGAGGCCACGTTGGTGGCTCAATCCAGGGAAATCGAAGCCGAGAAGAAGAGCCTCAACCAGGAGCTCGCGTCGACGGAAACCGCGCTGAAAGAGTCCACCGAAGCGCGCGCGACGCTGGTCAAGGCACTCGAGCCACGTCTCGTCGCGCTGTTTGAACAGGTCGCCAGGGCGCGCAAGGGAGTCGCCATCTGCACCGCCACGCGTGACGGCCTCTGCTCGGTATGTCACGTCCGGCTGCGACCATCCGTGTTTCAGCAGATCCGGCACAACGACTCGATCGTGCAGTGTGACAGTTGCCAGCGCGTGCTCTACTGGATCCCGCCTCCTCCGCCGGTTGAACCGCCCGTCGTCCACGCTTCGTGACCGCCAAGCAAGTCACCATCTACAGCGATGGTGCCTGCACGGGAAACCCTGGACCCGGCGGATATTGCGCCATCCTCGAATACGGTGAGCATCGTCGTGAGTTGTCGGGCGGGTTCAAACGGACGACGAACAATCGCATGGAGATGATGGCCGTCATCAAGGCGCTGGAGGCGCTGAAGGAGCCGTGCCAGGTGACGGTCGTCAGTGATTCCGAGTACGTCGTGAACGGGATCGCTAAAGGGTGGGCGCGCGGCTGGCGTGCGAAGGGCTGGCGCCGTTCCGGAAAGGTCGTCCCGAACTGGGAGCTGTGGAGTCGGCTTCTCGAGCTCTGCGAGTATCATCGCGTCAGGTTCGAGTGGGTTCGCGGTCACGCCGGCCACGCGGAGAACGAACGCTGTGACGCTCTCGCAGTCGCCGCAGCCGGTGGCTCGGACTTGCCGACTGATCTCGGATACGAGCAACCATCAGCCCCGGGAGATCGAACATGAAGGCAGTCGTGATCGGCGAATCGTCGGGTGCCACGATGGAACAGGTCATGGCCGT
This sequence comes from Acidobacteriota bacterium, assembly GCA_046732795.1. Taxonomy (GTDB): domain Bacteria; phylum Acidobacteriota; class Vicinamibacteria; order Vicinamibacterales; family UBA2999; genus Gp6-AA40. The sequence goes on along the minus strand of JBKPNV010000136.1, from coordinate 648 downwards.
CTACCCACGGCACAAAGCCGTCGTGGATGCGTTCATCGCCAAAGGCGACGTCGTCGGAATCGGCCCGTTCGCCGACCGCGGCAACATGGCAATCTTCAGAAGTCGCGACGCGGCCGAAGCATTTACAAAGCAAGACCCATTCATCCTGGAAGGGCTCGTGCAATCGTTCGTCATTCGCGACTGGAACGACACGCTGCTCGCCTGAGACCATGTCTATCGAATCTCACGCGGACTGGAAAGGGCTGCAAGACTCGGCGCGCGTCGCGCGGCTCACCCTCGATGCCCTGACGAAACAGGTACATCCCGGTGTGACGACTGGCGAACTGGATGATCTGGCCGCGCGGTTATTCGCGACGCACGGCGCGCGCTCAGCGCCCGCGTTCACGTACGGGTTTCCGCGTACCGTCCTCATCAGCATCAACGATGAAATCGTTCATGGCATTCCCGGCGCTCGTCGCATCGCCAGCGGTGACATCGTCAAACTCGACGTGACGGTGGAGAAAGGCGGGTACGTCACCGACGCGGCGCGCAGCGTGGTCGTCAGCCCCGCCGGTGCGACGGCTCACGCGCTGGCCACCTGCGCCGAGGCGGCGTTTCTCGCAGCGTTGGCGGTCGCACGCAGTGGCGTGCGCGTGAATGAGATTGGCC
>JBKPNV010000135.1:0-10056 GCA_046732795.1 Acidobacteriota bacterium | reverse complement strand
CACAAGCTCGTTGTCCGCCTCGAGCACGTCGGTGACGTCGACTGCGTGCGTCACGAACATGTTGCACGAGCTCAGGATCGAATGACCGTTGAGCCAGACCTCCGCGAGCGTCGCCAAACCGTCGAAGCGGAGCCGCACGCGATCGGTTGGCGATGGAACGAGCTGGGCCCGTGTGAACGCGCAGCGATACCACCAGTCCAACGCGTCATAGCGCGGGTGCGCATCCAGATCGCTCGGTCGCGCAGCCATCGCGACGGTGCCAGGAACGACTGCGCTCTTCCAGCCATGTTCAGGACAACTGGAACTGCGAGTGTCGCCAACTCCAGGCGCAGCGGAGGTCACACTCCATCCTTCCGAAAGGCTGTGCACTTGGTGAGTCGATACGACGCCCGGCGGAAGACCGGTCCTGAGCGCAAAGGCGGTCAACCGTACCTCGCGACGACGATGTCCATGCCTTGCTGCCAGAGCGTCGCCATCGTGTCGAGCGGTTCGAGCGGCAGCGCGCGTCGACGCGCCATGGCTCTGGCGAGCTGGAACTGGAAGGTCTTGGCGGTGTTGGAGATCTCGTTGAATGCGCCGATGCTTTCGCTCAGACCGTGTTCCCCGCGATCCTGCAACCATCGCAGGTAGGTTTCGACCAGCTCGAAGCAGGCTCCGTACTGGCGAAGGGTGGCGAACGAATACTGGTGGAACGTCTCGACGGATTCTTTCATCAGCCATTCCAGGTCATGCTCGAAGCGTTGCTTGAAGCCATGGAACGGATTCCTGTCCGGCAGAAACGCGACGTGGTGCTTGAGGCACGCGATCGACGCCTCGGTGAGCTCACCATCGTTGGCTGGAATGGGACGTCTTTGGACTTTGACTGTCTCGAGGTACGGCGGAAGCATTCGCTCGTGGACCAGCCCGCCGGTCTGAAAGAGCTGGATGAAGTTGTCGCCGCGAAGATGGTAATAACCCTGGCCGTGGAAATAACCCATGTGGCAGGCGTTCAGGTCGATCTCGTTCACGGCCACCGTGGACTTCACATGGGCGAGTTGGTACGCGGTGCCAGCTGTATCGGGCAGGTAGTACGAATCGAGCTCGACCAGGACCGGTCGTCCCTGACCAATCTGCTCTTCCACATGGTGGACGAGGCTGCGCCACGGGTTCATTTCCTGGATGTCGAGGGCAAACAGAGTCAGCAGATCTGCATGGGGGAACTTGAAGAACGTCCACTGATCCCCTTCGAAATCGATGCGGAGCGTAAACGGGAGCGCCGCGATCGGCTCGAATCGCATGGCGTGAAGAAGCTCGATGAGCACGTCGGCGTAACAGTTCGTCTCCGCCCAGCTTCGTCCTTCGCCATGGATCAAGTGGCGTCGGTACGTCGACGGATCGAGATCCAATATCCGTTTCACGACAGCTCCAGTACTCTCGTGACGTCTCGAGGCCAGAGGTTCGGGTCCATCCCATGGGTGTTGAACAACGCCAGCGCGATGCGTTCGTAGCCGAACCCCACGCACGCGCTGTGCGCGACATCGCCATCTGCGGTGCGGATGTCGAACGCCGTGCCGAAGTGGTCGACATGATAGTTGCAGGACGCCACTGCGGTCGGCTTCGCTCGCGATGTGATCGGAACCACCAGCTCGTACTTGAGCTCCTGTTCACGCTGCGTCGCCTTCATGACCCGTCCGCCGCGGCCGAAGAAAGGATCGTTCGCGACGGCCCGCGCCACCTCGAGCCCGACGCTCTTCAACAATGTCTCGCTGCGGCGCAGCCACTCGTCACGGTGAGCGATCGCCTGCTCTGACGTTCCCAGCCGCACGTACTCGCGCTGACGGAACATCTGCATCCGCGCAGGGTCGTCAGAGGGCTCATGTCGGAACGCGAATGCCATGAGGTCCACCACGCGGCCACGCGGCGGGAGGATGCCCGTTGCCGTGGGATACAGCGGGTAGCACACGGCCGGAGCGAGCACGACGTCCGTTCGCGCGAATGAGCGAGACCAATCCTCGCGCGCCTCGTGCATCCGCACGAGCTCGCGATACTCGGGCTCCTCGCCCATGAAGCTATGGACCGAGCCCAGAAGATGCGGCATGGTTTCGAGATGGTCGGTGCGCTCGTACGCCGCCCGGCTCAATATTGGCGGGAAGCGGATTACTTCCGCATTCTGATCGGCACCCGCCTTCGTCACGTACACATCGAGATGCTGAACGACAGATTCGAAGACGGCACCGTGCCCGTAGACGCCCTTCACGCCTGCAGGAATCAGATGCCCGGCGTTGACGAGCCTGTCCCGGAAGACGCGCTGATTCTGCTCGCTCTCCAGGCCGGTCTCGACCATGTTCAGTCCTGGCGATGTATGACGAGCATGCTGGCGTTCAAGCTGCGGATGCGGTCGTTGTTGACCATCAGCGCTGCGCCATAGGCATCCCGCAGGTGACGGCACAGGCTGTTTTTCGAGTCGTTCCGGTATCCCGAGATCCCGACGATTGCGAGCGCTTTTCCCACGACGTCCACGACCAGCTCGGAGCACGTGAGCTTCACATTGTTCACACGAATGGCGAAGCCGAAGTTCTTGAAGGCCTCCGGCTCTCCAGCGGCCAGCATGCGCTCGTACTCCGCCATCGTGCTGTAAAGCCCGCTCCGCATTCTGAACAGCACTTCGTCGACTTCGGCGAGCCGGAGCTGGGCCACCTGCCGCGTCTCTGGACTGTGGCGCGCCGCAGCCCGCACAGATGCCCTGGCGCGGTTGACGGCATCGGTTGCAAGTCCGAGCCAGAGCGAAGCCCAGACCATATGGGAGAACGGGTGCATGCTCTGAGCCAGGATGTCGGCGAAGGGGATGGGAAGGATCTGCTCCTTGCGCCCACTCCCACGGAGCACGAAACCGAGGCTGCGCGTTCCGCGAAAACCAAGAGTATCCCACGACGAGATCTCCTCGAGCTCCATGTCCTTGCGCTTGACGACCACGTGTACCTGGTCGCTCGGCGCTGCATCCGGAGCCCGCCGGCAGGTTGCGAGGATGGCATCCGCTTCGATGCCGTACGAGATCACCGGCGCGTGCTTTTCGAGGGTGAAGCTGTCGCCGCTCACTTCGACCGCACACTTGCTTTGCCTTAGATCTCCACCAACCCCAGTCTCCGTCGTGGCCGATGCCAGCAGGAGCTGCTGATCGACCAACTCGCGCAGGTAGCCGCGGAAGAACGCTGAAGATTGCCCGTGGTGCACGATGCAGGCGACCTGGATCTGGTGCATGGCGTACACCATTGCGGTCGACGCGCAGTACTGGCCGAGCACCTCACATATCCGGCACACCTCGGTCTGGCTCAGCCCCATTCCGCCGTATTGAACCGGTACGTACGCGCTAAGAAGCTTCTCCGCCCGCAACGCCGCGAGTGACTCAGTCGGAAAGCGCGCCGCCTGATCCACCTCGGCGGCGGCGGGCTCGACGATCTCGCGTCCCATCCGATGGACGCGGTCGACGATTGTTTCCACGTCAGTACGAATCTCACTGCTCACGGAGGGTCAGAATTTCGGAAATGGCATCGGACAGTGCATTGATGCTCTGGAAGGTGCGGCGGCTCAGCATGTGATCGGGAAATTCGATGTCGAAGTGATCCTCGAGCGCCAGGAGCAGGTTGACCGTCATCAAAGAGGTCAGGCCGGCGTCGTAAAGGTCGCTCTCGTCAGCCAGGCTCTCCACGTGCACGGTGAGCCGCCCGTGGGCAAGCAGAATCTCTCGGATTTGGGTCTTGTGCATAGAAACTGCGGAGGCTTCAGCCCAGCCTCGACGGTGATCTTACATTGTCCCTTCGAGCGGTGATGGTCGTGCTGGCGCACCGTTCTGCACTCGGTGTGACACGCGGCCGGTCACGCATTGCCGGACTCGGCAGCCTGCTGCGCCTGTCGCAGTGCAATGCGAAGCCGTTGGCCGAGAATTGGTTGTTCGATGAGGTTGTTGTGCGTGCCGGGAATATTCACGACCTCGAACGGACCACGAGCGATCGAGCTCCACCCGAGCATGGGCTCCTGGTACACCCCATCCGGCTGCACGAGGGCACGGAACAGAACGATTCGTCCCGTGTACGTCTCGGGCACGTATTTCAGCAGGATGTCAACGTTCAATCGCTCGAGCGCGAAATAGCGCAAGTTGTGCGGCAACGGCAGGCCGGCCATTCGATACACCGAGCACATCCAATGCATGTACTTGTCGTGAAACCGAGCCGAGGCCCTGGATTGGATGTAGTCGTATCCCGCTCGCGCCGACAGCGCCTGCAGGTTGCGGGCATGATGCCTCACTGCATTCAGCGTCGGCGAACCGCTGCGCCCCTGCACCTCGTGCGACGCGTAGAAGTCGAAATAATGGGGGCCGTACGTGTCGAACATGGCGACCAGCGCCACCCGTTCACCTTTGGCCTGAAGCTGCTGGGCCATTTCCAGAGCCACGGTCCCGCCCATCGATCCACCGCCGAGGAAGTAGGGCCCGGCCGGCTGAACGGTCCTGATCTCCTCGACATAAGCGGCCGCCATTTCACGCACTGATTGAAACGGCTCGGACGAACCGTCGAGGCCCCGGCACTGTAGACCGTACAGCGGTTGATCGGAGCCCAGGTGCTCGACGAATGCCATGTAGTTCAGCACGTTTCCGCCGCGGCCGTGAATGGAAAAGAACGGCGGTCGCGATCCGTCGGGCTGCAGCGCGACGAGCGACGACCACACACGGCGTGACGACGTACCCGCGCGAGCTCCGTGCACGCCGGTCGGTTGCCCTGTCGCGGGGTCGACGGTGGGCGGAACAGCCGTTGGCGTCGTTTCATCCCGGATCTGCGGCGAAAGGTCGCTGCGGTCGTCATCGGCCCTGGGCGCGGCGTCACCGAATCGACCGGCCAACAGCCGCGGTGTGGGCGCCTCGAACAGGGTGGCGAGCGGAAGGTTCACACGCGTCGACTTGTGCAGCTGCGAGAACAGACGGACGGCGAGCAGCGAATGGCCGCCAAGCTCGAAGAAATTGTCGCGCACGCCGACTTGTTCGATTCCGAGGAGGTCCTGCAGCAGCTCACAAATCCGCCGCTCGGTCGGGGTCTGCGGCGCTTCGTACGCGGGTCCCTCCTGGCGGCGCTGTTCTGGCCGTCGATCGCTCGTTTTGGATCCCGCGCCCGATGCCTCATGGAGCGATAGAAAGGTTTGTAAGTCCTGGGGAGAGACGATGATCTGCGGTCCCACGCCGGATCCGAGGATACGCTCCAGGGCACTCATGCCTTCGGAGGGTGCGATCCCATACTGGAGACTGTGTTCGAGGATTCGATTGGCCGTATTCACCGGCCGCGCATCGTCGGCCAGGACGCGGGTGTCGTGAACCCGCTTCATCACGAAGTCTGAAATCGTCACGAGCGGCATCCCGCTCTCGTCGGCAATCGTCACATCGAATGCCGGGATGTCGGGCAGCGTCCCAGTGGCCTTGTACGTGATGTGGCTGACGCAATTCGATTTGAGCGGCGCGTGCATGACGAGGCGACCGTACGAGAAAGGCACGTAGAAGTGCTGCTCCGCGTCGAACCCTTCGATGAGCGGCTGCGCTCCGGCGGTCGCCATGTCGAGCAAGGCGGGGTGCAGCGCATACTCGTCAAGATCGCCGACGAACTCTTCAGGCAACTGCAACGTGGCCATCGCCTCGCGCGCCCCATAGTGCACTGTGCGCAGGTTGTTCCAGCGGGCACCGAACTGCATGTGTCGTTCGCGGTCGACGCCGGCGACGATCTCCACGCGGCGTCCACAGCGTTCCTTGATCGCCGAGAGTGGCAGCGCCGCAGGCGCGGCAGCGCGGCGCCACTCGACCCGCCCCCGGGCGTGCTCCTTGGCGTGCTCGACGCCATCCGAGATACCGCTCTCCTGCGCCGGGGTCGTGCTGAGAACGCTGAACTCCAGCGCGGGACCGAGCCGTACCTGCAACTCCCTGGCCTCGCCCGGGCCGAGTACGAATGGCCGAAGAAACACGACGTCGCGGAATTCCACGGTGCCATCGGCCCCATGACCGCCGGTGTGCGATTTGTGACGCTGTGCGACTGCCGCGCGAACGAGCTCCAGATATCCTGTGCCCGGAAGGACGCCGCGGTCCCGAGCACGATGCTCGTTCAGGATCCACGTGCGTTCGAGCGTCAGATCCGCGGCGTACACCTCGGCGTCAGCCTCGTGCGTGCGTCTCACCAACAGCGGATGCGCGATGGGCTCACTGTGTTTCCCTTTGGCGTCCGGCGTGAGCACGAGACCGAGCTCTCGCGCCATCGCGGCTGCCATGCCGACTTCCTGCCAGGCGCTCCAGTTGACCGAGAGCGTCCACCTCGTGCCGGTCGTGGACGAGCGATGCGCGAATGCGTCGAGAAAGGCGTTGGCCGCGGCGTAGTCGACCTGTCCCGGGAGCCCATTGAGTGCGGAGACCGAGGAGAAGAGCACCATGAAGTCGAGCGGATCGGTCAGCGCCTCGTCCAACACCAGCGTCCCGGCGACCTTGGGGCCGAGGACGCGTCCGGCGGTCCCCCGATCCTTCAACTGGATGATCCCATCCTGCAGCACACCGGCCATATGGAAGACGCCGTCAATGCGCCCGAAACGCTTCCGCGCCAGGTTCACGACCGTGTGGACATCGTCCAGATTGGCCACGTCCGCGCTCGCGACCAGAACTTCTGCGCCGAGCGCCTCCATCGCCCGCACGCGGCGGATCATTTGGCTGGTTCGGTCGTGTGTGGGCCGGAGCGCCAGCCAGTTGTCCCATTGCTCGCGCCATGGCAGGGCGGAGCGGCCGACCAGGATCAACCGCGCCTGGAACGAACGAGCGAGATGGTCAGCCAAGGTCAGCCCGACACCGCCGAGCCCGCCCGTGATCAAATACACGCCTCGACGGCGAAGGCGCGACGCCGTTCGCAGCGGCTCCTCGAGACGAACGGACGAAAACGTCTGAACGTAGCGATCCGCTCCGCGATATGCGACCACCGGATCCGAGCCGCGTACCCCGATCTCGGCCATCAGTTGCGTCACGATGCGGTCGCGCTCAACATCGTTCTGCGGATACTCCACGTCGATCGATTGACATCGCACGTTCGGGTACTCGCGCGGAATGACGCGCACCGGACCGAGCAGCAGTGCCTTCTCGGCGTCCACCGTGTCGTTGCGGAAGACCCATTGCAGCGTCGAGGACACCACGGTGAGCTGCAGCGACGACGTAAGTTGAAGCTCTCCGATCGCCTGCGCCAGATGCAGGAGACTCAAAAACGCGCGCGACATCGTCTCACCGAGCCGGGCGCGCGGCGAATCGGTGGCGGGTGGTGAAAGGTTGAGGAGGTGGATGACGGACTCCGGCGCTCCATCCTCCTGCAGCACGAGGCGGAGCAACTCCACGTACGCCGCGCTGTCGTCGAGCGGCACGGTGAAGCCGCGACCTTCACGCGCAAACACGCTGCCGCAACGAACGATTCGCACGCGCGCGTCTCGAAGGCGCTCCGCGAGCGCTTCGCCCACTCCGTTTTCGTCGGCGAAAATAATCACGCCGCCGCGGACCTCGCTTGCAGACTGAAGCAGGCGGCGCCGCTGCCACTGAGGTCTGTAGAACCAGCTGCCAATGTCGGCACGCTTCCCGCCTTCTCCGGATGCCGGCGAGGGATCGAGCGCGGCATCTCCGCCTTCGCGCGCCTCGATCCAGTGGCGCGTTCGAGCAAACGGATACGTGGGAAGCGGCACTTTGTGCGGCCGCTCGTTCCCCGTAAATGCCGTCCAATCAATCGCGGCGCCATGCGACCACAGGCGTCCGAGCGTGCCGAGCATCGTCGCCACGTCCGATCCGGCCTCGTCGGGATGACGGGCCGACGTGAGGACCGGCTGAAGCGGCGGCCGATCCGGGTGCACCTGTGCCAGCGACGCGAGCGTGCGTCCCGGCCCGACTTCGAGCAGCACACTGCCATCCCAGGGACGTCGGAACAGCTCGCGCAAGCCCTCCGCGAAACGCACCGTATGGCGAAGGTGAGCGACCCAGTACTGCGGGTCGACGGCCTCGGCGGACGTCAGCCACGCGCCGGTTGCGTTCGACAGGAGCGGAATTTGCGGCGGCCTGAGTGTCACGCGCGAAAAGAACGCACCGAACTCGTCGAGAATCGGATCGACCATCCGTGAATGGGCAGGCGCGGCCACTCGCACGCGCCGCGTGTCGACCCCGCGCTCGGTCAGTGTGCGCTGGAGCTCGTCCACGAGCGCGATCGGACCTGATGCCACGCACAACATCGGTGCGTTGATGGCCGCAATGTCCAGCGCCGGGTTCATCAGCGTCCGAAGCTCGTTCGAATCCATGGCGACGCTCAACATCGCGCCGGCCGGCAAGGTTTCGAACAGCTGTCCTCGAAGCCGGACCAGCTGCAGCGCGTCCGCGAGCGTGAGCACGCCGGAGAGATGTGCCGCCGTGTACTCGCCCATGCTGTGCCCGATGAGTGCCGACGGTTTGATGCCCCACGCCATCCACGTGCGTGCCTGGGCGTACTGCACGGCAAACAACGCCGGAAGGCCCACCGATGGTCGCTCCAGAGCCGCCGCTGCATCTGCCTCCCCGCCCGGTTGGGGATAGATCAGCGATTTCCACTCGCAGGGCGTCGTATGAGCGAGGCTCTGCAGACACTCGTCCATCGCGGCGCGGAAGGTGGGCTCGCTTTTGTACAGATCCGCGGCCATGTTGACGTACTGGGCTCCGCCGCCCGCGAACATGAACACGATCGGTCGAGGCTTGTCGGCAGCCGCCACGACATCCTCGCCGCGCTCACGCGAGCGGCGCAGGGCGGACGGTGCCTCGCACATGGAGGCCGTCACGATCGCGCGTCGATGCTTCATCGCGCGCCGCCCCGCACGCAGCGTGAACGCCACGTCCGCAAGATGCAGGGTCGGAGATGCGCTCAGGTAGGCCGCCAGGTTCTCGGTGGCCTGATTGAGCTGGTCGGGCGTCCTCGCAGAAACGAGAAGGAGCTGGTGCTCGCGTGATGGCCGAGGCGAAGCTGGCGGGGGCGCTTCCTCGAGTACCACATGCGCATTGGTGCCTCCGACGCCTAACGACGTGACACCCGCGCGTCGAGGGCCAGAAGAATTCCAATCGGCCAACGTGCTCTGCACGTAGAACGGGCTGTCATCGAGCTCGCAGCCCGGGTTGGGGTGCTCGAAGTTCAACGAGGGAGGAAGCTGCCGATGTCGGAGGGCCTCGACGACTTTGATGAAGCTCGCCACGCCGGCTGCGGTGTCGAGGTGACCGACGTTCGTCTTCACCGAGCCGATCCCGCAGCTCCGCTTGCAGGTGACCGACTGAAACGCCTGTTTCAGCGCACTGACCTCGATCGGATCGCCGACCGAGGTGCCCGTCCCGTGCGCTTCCACGTAGGAGACTGTGGCCGGATCGATGTTTCCGATGGCCAATGCCTCGGAGATGCAGCGCGCCACCCCATCGACACTGGGCGCCAGGTAACCCACCTTCTGCGCGCCGTCGTTGTTGACCGCCGATCCCTTGACGACGGCGAGTATGGCGTCGCGATCTCGGATGGCATCGCTCAAGCGACGGAGAACCACGACTCCGGCGCCGCTGCCGAACACGGTGCCCTGCGCTGCGGCATCGAAGGCGCGGCAATGTCCGTCGGGAGAGAGGATTTCGCCTTGTTCGTATTTGTAGCCATGACGATGCGGCAGCTCCACCGTGACGCCGCCGGCCAGGGCCATGTCGCACTCGCCGTTCAACAGGCTCTGACACGCCGCGTGGATAGCGACGAGCGAGGTCGAACACGCGGTCTGGATGTTGACGCTGGGACCGCGCAGGTCGAGCAGGTATGACACTCGCGTGACCATGAAGTCCTTGTCGTTGCCGGTATGGCGGAGCAGGAACCGTCCCACCGAGCGGACGAGCGACTTGTTGGTCAGGAGGTGATCGGACAGGTACGAGTGATGGCCAGAGCCTGCGAAAATTCCTATCGCGCCAGGGAAGCCCTCCGGCATATGCCCCGCATGCTCGAGCGCCTCCCACGACACCTCGAGAAAGAGCCGGTGTTGCGGATCCAGAAT
>JBKPNV010000134.1:0-33873 GCA_046732795.1 Acidobacteriota bacterium | reverse complement strand
CGGAGTATGCCACTCGCATCGTCGGATTCCGTGACGGCCGCGTGCGACTCGATCGGCCGGTTCAACAGCGTCGCGAAGCGGCCGACGAACTCCAGAGGTACGACGCCGAAGGCGACGCGCTGTCGGCGAGCACGACATTGACGCAAGGAGCCGCATAGCGGTCAAGAACATGTCGCCGATGATTACTCTGTCCATTGCCATCACGGCGCTGCGGCGGAACGCCATGCGCACGGCGCTGACCGCGCTCGGAATGATCATCGGTGTGGCTGCCGTGATCGTGATGGTCGCCATCGGTCACGGCGCGCAGTCCTCGATCGAGGATCGCATTCGTAGCGCCGGCACGAACGTCGTGACGATCTCGGCCGGATCGAATGCGTTTGGGCCGGTGCGACAGGGGTTCGGCAACACCACCACGCTGACGCCGCAAGACGCACAGGCGATCGCGCGCGAAGTCGTGGGTATCGACTACCTCTCACCCGGCGTGAACACGCGGCAGCAGGTCGTCTCCGAGACCGCCAACTGGAACACCCAGGTGCAGGGAGCCAGTGCCGATCTGCCGTCGATTCGCGCATGGTCGATGGAAGCGGGCACATTCTTTACCGCGCAGGACGTCGAGCGCGCGGAGAAGGTCGCGGTGCTCGGAGGCGTGGCGAGAGACGAACTCTTCGGCGCGGGCGCGGATCCGACCGGCGCCACGATACGGATCGGCAGCCAGCCATTTCGAGTGATCGGCGTGCTGGCGCGTAAGGGTCAGGCGGCGATGGGCCCCGATCAGGACGATACCGTAGTAGTGCCTTACACAACGGTGCAGAAGAAGCTGCTCGGCATCACCCACATCCAGAGCATCACTCTCTCTACGGCGAACGGCGTGCCGTTCCAGACGGTGTCGGAGCACGTGACGGCGTTGCTGCGCGCGCGCCACAAGCTCGCCGCCGACGAGCCCGACGACTTTTCCGTCCGTAGCCTCGAGGAGATGGCCAGCGTGCTGACATCGACGACGACCACGATGACGTGGCTGCTCGCCAGCATTGCCGCCGTATCGCTGCTCGTGGGCGGGATCGGGATCATGAACATCATGCTCGTGTCGGTAACAGAGCGGACACGCGAGATCGGACTGCGTCTGTCGGTCGGCGCACGCGACATCGACGTACTCCTGCAGTTCCTGGTCGAAGCGGTCGTGCTGAGCCTGGCCGGCGGGGCGATTGGCGTGGCAATGGGTTTCGCCGCCTCGAGAGTCGTGAGCAGCATCATGGGGTGGACGGCCGTCGTCACGGGCGACGCGGTGCTGATGTCGTTTGGCTTTGCGGCAGCCGTCGGGGTGTTCTTCGGTTTCTATCCGGCGCGGAAGGCCGCGGCGCTCGATCCGATCGCTGCGCTGCGGTACGAGTAGGGCAAGAACAACTCCCAAAGCGCCAACTCCCAACTCCCAAGATCGGTCCTGGGAGTTGGGTTTTCGGAGTTGGGAGTTCTGAAAATCAGAACCTGACGCCGAAGTTGAATCGGAACGTGCGCGGGCTGGTGTACGCGAAGCGGCTGGCCGGCGTACCGAAGGTCGGATTCAGGTTCCAATTGACACCCTGCACCGGCGTCTCCGTGAATGGATTGAACGCACGCAGTGTTCCCGAGTTGACCGCCGTCAGCACCCCGTTGTTGATCGTGCGGATGTCGCTGCCACCGCCATTGTTGAACACCGTGCCACCGCAGCCACACAACTGGAACTGATTGAAGAGGTTGACCACTTCTCCGTGCCAGAACACGCTGGCGCCGCCGCGCAGCTTGTAGTCGTAGTTGATGGCCAGATCGGTGCGGTACTGCGCTTCCGTTCGATACTGATCCCTTGGAAAGAAGTAGTACTCGACGCGGGTGACCGGCGTCACGTATCCCGGATTGGTGACGTACGGACTGGAATTGATCTGCCCGATACCGGTTCCCGGCGACGTTGCCGCCGCACCGCCGAACGTGTACGGGGTGCCCGAGGCAGCGCCGAAGACAAACCCAAAATCGAGTGAACCAGCCGTACTCGCCATCGGCACGTGGTAGGTTCCCCAGAACCGCGCGCGATGCCGCTGGTCGACCCCAAGGTTGCCTTCAGCCTGATTCCAACGCGCCTCGCGATACTCGGGATACGAGAACAGCTGCGCGGTCAATGGTCCGCTGGCGGGGTTTTCGCCGTCGAAGTTCCCCCACGTGCGGGAGAGCGTATAGTTCCCTCCGACATCCAGACCACGGTTGAAACGATAGGTAACCTGGAACGACGCGCCCTGATAACGACGCTCGAGATCGTTCGAGTTCTCGACGAGACTGAGGTCGTACACCTTGCCGGTGTCGTCCGCCACCTGGCCGGTCGACATGTCCGTTCGCAGGATGTAGAAGTCGTTGTAGTCGCGGAACACGTAATCCACGCGGACGCTCCCGCGTTGACCGAGCACACGGCTGACACCCGCGGCGTACTCGAGCGAATTGGGAGAATCGAGTGACCCGCCGATTTTGGTATTGACACCCTGCACCGTGGGCGGTTCGGCGTACGGACGATTGGCACCGCCGTTGGCGTTGAACCAATCGAAGACCTGCTTGATCGCGACATCCGATGTCACCAGCGGTCCGTTGGCATTGGCGTTGATCGAGGGTCCCTGGTAAAACCAGGAGTAGGACGAATTGATGCCGGCCGGCGACGTTTCCGCGATGGCGTTGTTGATTGCACTCACGTAACGCCCGGTGCTTGCGGTGATCGTCCATTTCCCTTCGCGCGTCGGATCCCAGGCGATGCCGACGCGGTGACTCAACTTGCTCGAGTTCGAAACCAGGTTGCCTGCCGCATCGTCACCCTGGTTCTTGTCCCAACGCAGACCCAGATTGATGGAGATCCCCTCGTTCAACCGCCACGAATCGTTGACGAAGAGCGCGTGGGTGCGGATGTCGGAACCCGTGCTCGCGAGCGTGATCGGATCGTACTGAATGAACGTCGAGTTGTTGTTCAGGAACACAGGGAAGATCGACTCGCCTTGAAGAACGGTGGAGGTGCCTCGAATCCTGTAGTCGCTCCCGGACTGGTGGTTTTCGGCCGTGCGCATGTCGTTGTAGCGATCGTAGCCAAAGACCATCGTGTGTGATCCGCTGCGCTGGGTGGACAGGAAGTACGTCGCCTTCCCGAGCATCTCGTTGTTGTCACGTTCGTCGATGTTGCAGGTACAGAAGGTCGGCGCCCAGTATCGGAATGCGTTTCCGCGCGACAGGTCGATGAGGAGCGTGTCGTTGATGAGATCCCTTCCTGCCGCTCCCGAGGTTATGAAGGACAAAGAACGCTGCGAGTACTGGCCCTCGATGAACAGGTTGGTGCCCATCACGCCGTTGTAGTTCAGCGACAGCAGGTCCTGCGGCTGTTCCTGGTTATACAGGCTCTTCGTATCCATCACGTTCTGGAAGTTGTTGTTGGTGATCAGCTGCGAGATCTTGGTGTAAGACCCCTTGACCACCTGACCCGGCCGCACGGTGTACGTCAATTTCGCCTCGTACCGCTTCTCGTCGTTCGGGCGCACGTAGGAGATGTTGGTGACGCTGGTCTGGAAGGACTGCTCCTGCTTCTGGAAACGACCGGCGTTGAAGAACCAGAGCGTGTTCTTCACAACCGGACCTCCGATCGTGTATTCGTGGGTCGGCACGACCTTGTCAAGCTTGGTGTCGGACGTGTACGGCGTGAGAGAACGCCAGTCGTCGTTGTTGATTCCAAGCCGATAGGAGCCGCTGAACTCGTTGCCGCCGGACTTGGTGATCGCATTCACCAGACCGCCGCCGAAACGTCCGTATTCCGCCGAGATCCCGGACGTCGAGACGGTCGTCTCCTGGATGGCGTCTTCGATGAACAGGCTGACCGGCTGTCCGCGAAGGTTCTCGGTGATGGCCACGCCGTTCAGCATGAACACGCTGTCGTACGCCATCGCACCCGCAATCGTGAACGACCCATCAGCGCCGCTGGTGCCGCCAGGGCCGGTGGGTTTGACGTTCGGCGCCGAGGCCACGGCGTTCTGTAGCGTTCTCGTGCTGGGAAGAGTGGCCATCAGGGACTGTTTGACAGTGCTACCACTCTGCACCGTATTCAGGAAGCTTCGCTGCTGGTCGCCGACCACGGTGACCTTCTCGGTCACACCGCCAATGCCGAGCGACGCATCCAGCGGCACCGTCTCGGTACTCGCGACGTCGACTTGCTGTGTCACCGTCGTAAACCCTGACAGCTCGAAGGTGATGGTGTACGTACCTGGAGGCAGCAGGGGGATGGCGTAGTCACCGAACGCTGACGTGACAATCACGCGCTGTCCCTGAAGATTGGGAGACGTGGCCGTCACCGTGACGCCGGGCAGAACGCCACCCGACGAATCAGTGACTCGACCCGAGATGGTCCCGGTCGGGACCTGGGCGCTCGCCAGTGTGGCGGAGAGGATCAGACAGACAACTGCTGCGAACACTTTCACGCGCATTCGTTACCCCTTTTGACGCGGATGCCAGCACTTCTCGGACGTACCCTGCCGGTCACCCCGTGGAACGGTCGGACACCATATCGGCCGGGGCCGCGTTTGCCACCAGCCAAGCTCATCATGGCCAAGTGTGTGTCAGAGTCCCATAATTCGGGACGAAGAACCAGCCCGAAATTACAAATTTCGACAAATCTGGTAACGGAATATCGGCATTTTTCGGCTCGTACCAACGTTGGTCCCTGCTGAATCGAACAGCGCAGGGACGAACGGTTTGGCGGGGATTGCGCCGGCGAGGTCAGCGGTCGCTGGAGCGGTCGCTGGATCGACTCTGTTCGCGTCCCGTCAGGGAGCGCCACATGCGCACGAGCACTGGTGCCCGATCGCTGCGTGTGCGCCTTTTACGCTGATCGATATCCGTCGAGTAGACACAGATTCCTTCGGGAGCAGGCTGTACTCGCAGCTCGAACCAGCGTTTGCTGCCGTCGGGAAAGGTGAACTCGTTCTCGAAGACCTGCGGAACGCGTTCCTCCATCGATCGCCGGAGCCGCCCGAACATCGGCGTCTTATCGATGCCGGGGTACTCCTCGAAAATGGAATGGCCGATCAACTCCTGGGCCGGCCGGCGGCTATGACGGGCCGCTGCGGGATTCAGATACACGTAGTGCCAGTCGTGGTCGATGATTTGAAACCCCTCCTCGAGGCAATCGAGCGCGCGGCGGAGGGGGTCGCGATCGAGGGACGGCGGGAAGACACCAACCAGCTCGGACATGGGCGGCGAAGTCGCCTCTGACTATAACCCGATGTAATCTTGCGGTGATGAAATCGTCGGAGCCCAGGCAGCCGGCGACGAGCAACACTCTCGCGCCTGACTGGACCACAGCCTCGCACGCCGAGACAGAGGACACGACCTGCCCCCGATGCGGCGAGTCTCACGACCTGGCGAAGGTCAAGGGCTGCATCAAGTGTCTGAAATGCGGGTTCAAGTTCGACTGTAATGGATGGTGAACTCCGATCCGGGACTCGGGACTCGGGACCCTATCCGCGCGAGAATGACGCGTTACCCGTACGAATCAGGAATCGTGACTCCACCAGCGCGCTGAGCACAGCGCTGCACAGAGCCGAATCGAAGCTCCAGAGTCGCGCGGCTTGCGCCTCGGTCAACTGAAGCCCGGGCATTTCCAGAAACTCAGCCTGCGCGCGTCGCAGCGCGAGCGCAAAAGCTTCCGCGGGTTCAATGCCGCGAGCGGTCATCGTCGCAACGGCTCGTTCGTCCATGATCCGTCCCTTCCTCTTGTAGCGTAACGAGACCACGTATCGTGGTGCTCACAGCACCGTAACCTTGTGATGTCGGTCGGTCGTCTTACAGATTTCGACGTCCCACACGACTCTCCGGCTTTGTCGCTCGGAGCCCGGGACTCGGGGCTCCCCACGCAGCAGTTCCGAGGTGAAGTTGCGAACACAGAGCCGGAAGGGGACGCCCTTCCCCATCGCCTTGTAGCGGCGTGCCGAGGTGTAGAGATAGCAGTCGTGAAACAGTGAGAACGCGGCCGACCGCGAACGACCGCCGTTCCACGTTGGTGTCCTCGCCATACAACTCGATCGAGTGTCGAAGCCGTCGATGCGTTCCAACGCACCGCCTGACGGCAAAGTTGCCGCCGTAGAAGATGATCCCGATGCGCAGCAGGTACTTCACGTGCCTGCGTCGCCGGCGCGAGCCTTTAGTCGTACGCGCGAATCAGCAGTCGCCCCGTAGTCCCAGTCGGAGAACCGGTGCGGACCTGACATCGCGATGAGAACGGGATGAGCGGCAAACCGCCGCTCGATGCGTCGAGCGCGCAGACAATGACGCTGATCTGGAACGTCATCGCTGCGCCTGCCTTCAGACACGCGCCCGCCGCACCCGCGTGTGCGGCTGCGCTCCCTGTGCCGTGGTATACCCACGTGCATACGACCTAAGTCTACGGACGGGACGCCACGCAAGGATCACGTCCGCGGAACGACTGTGTTAAAAACAGCCGCCGGCCCACTGGCTTCACCGCCACGGTCATCCGACATTCACGGGACTTCACATGCGACAGACGAGCGACACCGTAGCCATCATTCTCGGGGGCGGTCAGGGTTCTCGACTCTTCCCGCTAACCGCCACCAGATCCAAGCCAGCCGTTCCTATCGGTGGGAAATACCGCCTCATCGATATACCGATCAGCGGGTGCCTGCATGCCGACATCCGTCGCATCTTCGTCCTGACACAATTCAATTCGGCCTCGCTCAATCGCCACATCTCCAACACGTATCGGCTCGACCGTTTTTCTGGCGGCTTCGTCGAAATCCTCGCCGCCGAGCAGACGCCCGACAACCCGAACTGGTACCAGGGCACTGCAGATGCCGTTCGTCAGGCAACGCGCCACTTCAGTCAGCATCCGGCTGACTACGATCTCATCCTCGCCGGCGACCATCTTTATCGGATGGACTACGCGGATCTCGTCGATGCGCATAAGCGGCTTGGCGCCGATATCACGATTGCAGCCCAGCCGGTCGATGCCGAAACGGCGACCCAGATGGGCATCTTCCGGTTCGACGCCGAAGGCAACATCATCGCTTTCGAGGAGAAGCCCAAGCCCGCGAGGCTCGAACAGATCGGCCGCAGCATCCCGGACGGATCGACATTCGCCGACCATAGCATTGAGCAGCCGTTCATGGCGTCGATGGGTGTCTACGTCTTCACGCGACGCGTGCTGCTCGATATGCTGGAACACGAGGCGGGTCACGACTTCGGGCGCTCGCTGATCCCCGACGCGCTGGGACGCTACAAAGTGAAGTCGTACCTGTTCCGCGGCTACTGGGCTGATGTGGGGACGATCGAATCCTTCTATCAGGCCAACATCATGCTCGGGCGACTCGACTCGCCTTTTCATTTCTGGGATCGCGACCGGCCGATCTACACGCACCTTCGCCAGCTTCCCGGATCCCTAGTCCCCGAATCGCGCATTCGCGACTCTCTCGTGTCTGAAGGCTGTTACCTGGCAGGGTGCGAGATCGACAGGTCGGTCGTTGGCGTTCGAATGTCGATACGGGAAGGCTCGCGCGTCACCCATTCGGTGCTGCTGGGTGCCGACTTCTACGAATACGGGATGCCAGCCGACCATACGCCCGGCCTCGGTCTCGGACGCAACGTCGTGCTCGACCGCGTGATCATCGACAAGAACGCGCGCATCGGCGATGGCGTGCGCCTGGTGAACGAGCAGAACATCGAACAGGCCGATGGCGATAACTACTACATCCGCGGCGGCATCATCGTCGTGCCGAAGGGTGGGATTATTCGTCCGGGAACAGTGGTGTGATTCAGAACGAACCGGATCCGCCGAGGGACGCGGCGATCTTGGCGCGCAATGATTTCAGCGTTTCATCCGATCCCTCGAAGAGTTCGTCAGGGTACTTGGCCTCGCGAATCATCGCCTTGTAGATCGCGTCGCTCTGATACAGGTTCAAGCCGAGACCTGCCAGGTACTGCAGCTTGAGATTTCGATCGGTGTTGATGATCGCATCGCTCAGCCAGTTCTGCATGTCCGATCGACGGCCGGCGTACGTGCCAAACAGTTCGACTGCCGAGGAGATTCCGATCTCTCGCAGTGATTGTGCGATGGCCGCATTGGCCGGATCATCGAGCCTCGCCTGCACCGCGTCGACGTTGATCTTGCCCGCCTCGAGCTGACCGAAGAGCACCAGATCGTAGCCCTGTCCGTTCACGGTGTTCGCGAAGACCGCGCCATTGGGGAACGCCTCCAGGAAAGTGGCGATCTCGCTCTTGACCGCGGAATCGGTGCTCTCGTACAACTGCACGAACAGTGTCACGACCCCGCCAGGATTCAGGTGGTTCTTCACCACCTGGAAGAACTCCCGCGTGTAAAGCGTCGCGGCACCCTTCACCCACGGATCGAGTGGGTCGGAGGTGATCGCGTCGAACTTCTCGTCCGTCGTCAACAGATAGTGCCGTGCGTCGTCGAGGTGCACTTTGACCTTGGGATTGGCCACGACGTTGAAGTTGTGTTCCGCGAAATGAGTCGACACCACGCGCGGCACCAGCGGCTCGATCTCGGCAATGGTCTGGTCTTTGACCATCGGATCGATCGACACGGCTCCGGCAGTCACGCCGGCACCGCAACCGATCACCAGTACTTTCGTCGGTGTCTTCGGCACGAGCGTCGTGATGTGACCGAGCATGCGCTGGAGGCGCATGTCCTGCGGCTCGCTCGACGCCTGAACCTTGCCGGCGTTGTGATAGTTCAAGACGCCGGTCGGCGTGCGGGAGACGGCCACTGACGCGGTGACGCCTTCTCCGACATACACGATCTCGTTCTGCCCCACCCAGGTCGCAGCATAGCGGCCGTACGCAACGAGAAGTCCCGGCAGCGGCGGCACGGTCCGCGCCAGGAGCCCGGCGGCTAGCGCAATGCCAATCACCACCACCGGTGTCGATGTCAGCGCGCGTCGTTTCTCACCGGTCGCCGGCATCAGCATCAGCAGGCCGGACATCGCGGCGACCCCGATCAAGGCCTGTTGCGTGTGCTGGCTGCCAATCGTACCGACCATGCCCAGGCTGGTGACCAGTGCGCCAACGATCGCACCGACGGTGTTCGCCGCGTACACGCCTCCGACGAGTCGAGCTGAATCCTGTCCAGGCGCGGCCACTCCCGCGAGCGCCAATGGAAAGCTTGCGCCCCACAGCATCGCCCCCGGCAGCATTACCCAGATGGCGCGCATCAGATCGAGCTGGAAATTGAACGATGGCGATGTCGAAATCGACGGGTTGATGGGCCAGTACGGCATCGACTCGGCGGTCGCGTACGCCGCCCACGCCAGGCACACGCACAAACCAAGTTGTGCCCATCCCAGCGCCGCCTTCGGGTTCGAGACGCCACGCGCGAGTGCCGCCCCGAGGCTGCTGCCGATACCGAGTCCTACCAGGAACACGGCCAGGATCAGCGAGAACGTGTATGCCGTCGCGCCAAAGAGCAGCGAGAGCACGCGCGTCCACACCACCTCAGAGCCGAGCGCGGTGAGACCGGACAACGCAATCGCGATGTACACGAGTCGCGCACTTTCGGCTGAGAGCGCTTGCGGCAAACGAGCGGAGTCTTCCTCTTCCGCCCTGATCACGGTGTGCGGAGTCCGTGCGGCGATGAGGAATGCGAGACCCGCCACAACGAAATTCAGCACGACAGCCACTGCCGTGGCCGTTGGCATGTCATACACACGCAGCAGGTAGAAGCCGGCGAGCAGGCTTCCCACAACCGCGCCCGCGAGGTTGCCGCCGTAGAAGAAGCCGAGCCACGCGACGCCTCGCGGGGTCGTCTCCACCCACCGTGCGATCGCCGGCAGCGTCGCGCCCATCAACAGCGTGGGTGGCAGCAGGCAGATACTGGCGACGATGGCCCGCAGGATCAGGCTGACCTGACCGGTGCCGGCGATCTGCGTGTAGATCTGCCCCACAACCGGCACCGCAAACAGCACGATGACGCCGAAGACCCCGATTCCAGTTTCGAGCGCGGCGTAAACCTTCAACGGGTGTCGTAACGAGCTGAGGTACCGCGGCAACAGCAGGCTGCCGAGGCACATGCCGCCCATGTAGATCCCCAGGAGCACCCCGAGCGACACGGCTGAGGAGCCAATTGAGAGTTGGAGAAGCTGAAACCAGACGACTTCGTAGATGAGGGCCGCGCAGCCTGACCCGATAAACAGCAACAGAAGCGCGGGAAGCCAGCGCTGAGCCACCGCGGGGCCGGCTGCGGGCCCCGCAGTCTCACCGAGATTCGTCATCGTTCGCGATCCTACTTCATCACCGGTTTCAACGCCTTAACCCAGATTTAACCCCAGCGTCACGCACCAGAAACCCGCGTCTCCTAACGTGACTTCTGTAGAGCGAATGGAAATGGAGCACCAGTGCAATACAGCCCGGAGTCAGGCAGCGTTTCCGACCCACGCATGATTGCCCGCGGCACGACCCGCACTCACGTGCTGGTCGTCGACGATGAGCAGGACATCGCGGGGCTCATCAAACACGGTCTCGAAAAGGGAGGCGACCTCGAGGTCGAGATCGTCGGGACTGGAGACGGCGCTCTCAAAGCCGTCAACGAGCGCACCCCCGACCTCATCGTTCTCGATCTGAATCTACCCGTCCTGAGCGGACTCGAAGTGTGCCGCATCCTGCGATCTCGTCCCAACACCGCAACCGTACCAATCATCATGTTGACGGCGCGTACAAGCGAGAGCGATCGCGTCACTGGACTGGACGTGGGCGCCGACGACTACATCACGAAGCCATTCAGCCTGCGAGAGCTCGCGGCCCGTGTCCGCGCGGTCCTGCGCCGGGGACGGACGGAAGCCAGCACCGGCACGCGGACCGAGGCATTCGTGTACAGAGGCAAGCACCTCGTCGCGGACTTCGATGCGGTCGCCATCAGCGTCAATGGCGAGTCGATACGACTCACCCGCCGTGAATTCGAGCTGTTGCGCTATCTCGTCGAAAACCGCAACCGCGTGCTCTCCCGCGATCGCCTGCTCGAACGCGTGTGGGGGTACGACCGTTTCGTGGAAACACGATCAGTCGATGTACACGTGGGCCGGCTGCGAGGAAAACTGGGCGACGCCGGGCGGCAGATCGAAACGGTCGTGGGATTGGGCTATCGATTCGTGGAGTAGCGAGCCAGCTTGTCTAACGCGATTCTCAATGGGCAGCCCGCCATGCCCGGCAAGACGGCAATGTCCCGTGAAGCGCGGGCCACATATTGTGACTCGTGAGGCGCAGCCTCGCTAGGACTCCAGCCAGCCTGCGCTGGCCAAGGCGGCGGCTTCCCGCGCGAAGGTCATCCGTGCTCGCTCGACACGGTGCCAGTCTGTGTAGCGGATGCTCC
Organism: Acidobacteriota bacterium; assembly: GCA_046732795.1. Classification (GTDB taxonomy): domain Bacteria; phylum Acidobacteriota; class Vicinamibacteria; order Vicinamibacterales; family UBA2999; genus Gp6-AA40. The sequence continues at coordinate 22,493 of JBKPNV010000134.1, read as the reverse complement.
AGACAATCTGGCTGTCCTGTTCTTCTCGCACCTCCCACCCCAGATTTCCTGCGTCGGTGATGGTGAAGCGCCGAGTCTGACCCGCTTTCTTGAACATGCGAAGGTACATGGCTCTCTGATCTATACCTCGTTGCCAGAACGTGCGGCTGTAAACGTTGTGTAAACTCCGTTATTACCTGAAGTGATGAGGCTTACGGTTAAACACAGGCATTTGCCGGACGCGCCGTGACCTCAATAACCACTCTGGCGAAGAGCCGTCATCACGCGCAAAGCGCGTGGATGTACGGAGGCCTTGACAACGTGTCCGCCGACGTAGGGCTCTCCATCGACGTGATACACGAGCGCCGCATCGGCTGAAATCGAGACGCTGGTCGCGCGGGTCGTGGAAACCCCCGGCACCTGCGTCACCGTCCCGGCGAACAGCTTCGGAGCCTGCATCAGCACTCGCCACGCCGGCCGGTGATCCACCACAACGATGTCCAGCTTCCCGTCGTCGAGTTCAGCGCCGGGCGCAATGAGCGCACCGTTTCCGTACTGACGTGCGTTCGCGATCGCGATGAGGAGGGGGCGCACGACGACGTCGTGACCGTCGGCGCTGACCGCGTATTGGAGCGGCACGAAGGACGCGACCTCGCGCGCGGCAAGCTCGAGATAGCGCACGAAGCCACGCCGGCGGAGACCGCCTTCCGCGAATCGGAGCGCGACCTGTGCGTCAAGTCCGAGACCGGCGATGTTGAAAAAGAGATGGCCGTCGAGTTCGCCCGCGTCGATCAGTCGCGAGCGTCCATCGAACATCGCCTGAAACGCTGCTGCCGGGTCGAGAGAGATGCCAAGCTCCCGTGCCAGCCCGTTGCCCGATCCGGTCGGAACGATCCCAAGCGAGGCCTCCGATTCGATGAGCGCCGATCCGACCTCGTTGACGGTGCCGTCGCCGCCCCACGCGACCAACAGCGTGGCACCGCGCCGACACGCCGCCCGTGCGAGCTCACGCGCGTGTCCCGGCCGCTCGGTGACGAAGACTTCCGCATTGAGCTGACGCTGCTCGACCAGTGCCGCCGCGTGTTCAGCGCGAAGACGGGCGAGGTCGCGGCGCCGGCCCGCTCCCGAAATTGGATTGATGATGACGACAACTTTTTGTCGCTGAGCGGAGCCGCTGTCGGTCACGTCTCGCGGACCTAGGTGCGTTGCTTACCCAAGTGCCGCAGCATTTTGGGCGTGACGAACCAGATGAGCGATCCCGGTCGATTCTCGGTGAGTCCCTGGAGATCGATCCGGCAGACGCCGCCCTTGCGAAACGCGAGCGGGCGTTTCGTGCCCAGCAGGTATGCGGCGAGTTCGCCAAGCCCGGGCTCGTGACCGACGAGGGCAATCCGTCTCCGCTTGGCCACACGCGCCAATTGCTTTATGACGTCATCGGAGGCCGACCCCGGCGCAAGCGCTTCAAGAGGCTTCACGGACGGCTTACCGGAGATGTCCGCGGCAAGCAGTTCGGCAGTCTGTTTGGCCCGGACGAGCGGGCTCGTGAAGATCTCGTCGATCTCGACGTCCAGAAACCGGAGACCGCGCAGGCCGTCCTTGAATCGAACGATGCCCTTTTCGGTCAAGGGACGTTTGTCGTCGTCGGGCCAGGCTTCGCCCCGTTCCGCCGCAATCGCGTGGCGCACGATGTAGAGCTCGCAGGGTGGTGGAGAGGTTTTTGGCATTTACGCAGCTGAGGCCGGCCGGTCATCGGCGGACGTTACATATTCGCAGAGCTCGAGTAACTTCTTCTTGGATCCCATGTATCGGACGTGCAACTGACGGCACTCCATCTCGAGACGACGAACGAGCCGATCGAGGTCGGCGGAGACCTTGAGTGTCGGCGCGCGATCGGATCCCTGCAGCGCCCGAATCCGCATGATGAGCATCTCGAGATCGTGCATGCGGCCGAGGAGATCCTGAGCGGATTTCAGCGTCCGGATCCGCGCTGAGGCCCGCGAGCGGCTCAAGTCCCGCGCAATCTCCAGAACATATCGGAGCTTCTTCACGGCAATCCGTACCTGGTGCAATCGATCCGGAAGATAGATCCCGCCGGCGTTGTCGATCGCGATTTGCAATGCCAACGCACGGCGGACAGCACGCTTGATCACCGCCCGCAACCGCTTCGGGTCCGAGAGCGCCGGCGCTCGCCCATCGATCAGACAGCGAGCGGCAGCCAGCGCTTTGCGCTGAAGCTTCTCGAGATTGACACCTTCGATTTCGAGTGCCATGTCCGCGAAAACGCGGTCGCGCTCCTCGACGAGGATCGTTCGGAGGAGGTGGATACTCTCCCTCGACACTGAGGCATCGGAAGCCAACTCATCGAGGGTGAGCAGAGCGACGTCGTGTTCGCGGACAACTCCGAGCGCCCGGGTCAATCGGGAGACAACCTTGGTGAGCTTTCGACACTTGGAGCCGCGGGTGACGATCGGCAAAGCCGCCCGCACGCGGCGCGTCGCCACGCGAGCCTGGTGGATCGCGCTGACATCGCCGTTCCGAGCCGAAGGCAACGTGCGCGTCAAGGCCAGCAAACGCTGCCGCATCAAAAGCTCAGACGGGTGGGACTCGTTCATGGAACAACGCCGGACTCGGCTACTATATGTCCTCTTTTCCCTCAAGCCCGCCAGGGGAGCTCTGCCCGTCAACCGGCCGAGCCTGCTGGCTGGTTTCAGTATCTCTTGGCGCGCGTCGCGCGCCTAGCCCGTTGTGCGGGACATGACGGGTAGGGCTCTCAGTGGAGGCCGCATAACGGGCTGAGCATGCGCATCGCCGCCATCGACATCGGCACCAATTCCGTCCATATGATCGTCGTCCGCGTGCGGCCCGATCTGTCGTTCGAGGTGATCGATCGCGAGAAAGCGATGGTGCGTCTCGGCGCCGGTGGCCTCGATGGCAAGGCGCTGACGAGCGAGGCGATGAGCGCCGCCCTCCAGGCGCTGTCGAAATTCAAGCGGCTCGCTGAGTCGCACAGCGTCGACAAGATCCTGGCGGCGGCGACCAGCGCGACTCGCGAGGCGCGTAACGGCGGTGAGTTCCTCGCAAGGATCGAAGCGGAAACGGGCATCCGGCCTCGCGTCATCACCGGCGCAGAAGAAGCACGGCTGATTCATCTGGCAGCCGTCTATGGAGTGGACGTCGGCAGCGCGCGCGCCGTCGTCATCGACATTGGTGGTGGCAGCACCGAGATCACACTCGGGACGGCGACCTCGACCCAGGCGGCAAAGAGTTTCAAGATCGGCGTGATCCGGCTGACGGAACGGTTCGTCAAAAGCGATCCGCTTTCGGGCCGGGACGAACAGAAACTCACCAAGCACGTGCTCAGCGAAATCGATCGCCATTGTGAACAGATCACGGCCGCGGGCTTCGATCGCGTGATCGGGACGTCGGGCACCATCCTGAGCCTGGGCACGGTTGCCACCGCCATGTCCGGAGGCACCGTCCCCAGCGAACTGCGCAACCTTCGGGTCCCGGCGAAGCAGATTCGCCGGCTCCGCAAAGAAGTCGTGGCACTCTCGCTCGCGCAACGGCTGACCATGCCCGGCCTCGATCCACGTCGCGCTGACCTGATCGTCGCCGGCGCCGTGCTGCTCGACGCCATCCTGCGCCGGCTCGGGGCCGAGGACATCACGCTGTGCGACCTCGCGCTTCGCGAGGGACTCGTCCTTGATTACATTCGCCGCAACAGCAAGCACATCGAGCACGTCGACAGCATTCCGGACGTGCGACGGCGCAGCGCGCTCGAACTCGGTGAACGATGCAACTTCTATGCTGAACATGCCCACCAGGTGGTGCGGCTGGCGCTGGCGATCTTCGATCAGACTCGCGCCGTCCACGGCCTGACCGATCGCGACCGCGAATGGCTCGAATTCGCCGCCCTGCTCCACGATATCGGGTCGCTGATCAGCTACGAGCGCCACCATCGTCATTCGTACTACCTGATCCGGAACGGTGACCTCCGTGGGTTCGATCCGGACGAGATCGAGGTCATTGCGCTCGTCGCGCGCTATCACCGGCGTGGCACGCCGAAGCGATCCCACGACGAGTACTCGCGACTGCCAGCACCGCTGCGGAAGACGGTCCGCACACTCGCCTCGATCCTGCGCGTCGCCGAGAGCCTCGATCGGAGCCACACTCAGACCATCTCGAGCCTCGATTTCCGTGACCGCGGAAACGATGCGCTGCTGCAGGTTCACACCACGGGAGATGCGGAGCTCGAAGTGTGGGCGACGAACAGACACTTGCGGCCGTTCGAGCGGCTGCTCGGCAAACCGATCCGGCTCGAAGCGGCCGCCGGGCCGGCCGAGCGCCGGATGGTGCCGAGTGAAACTCCCAAGGTCGAGAGCAACACCCGCGCCGTCGCGACGCGGCGATCCACCGCACGCACACCGAAGCGAGCTCACGTGTAACATGCCTTTGCTACGTTGTAGCTAACCGATCGCTAACGACGGGTCGCGACCGCCACTGACTCAGCAGCGCCGTGCTACTCTTTCGCTGCCCTGGATGCCCATTCCGCGCCCGCCGAAAGGCGTACGTTGGGTCTTCGTTCAAGCCTCGACCCACGCCATCCTTGCCGGTCTGTTCGCATCAGTCATCGGCTTCTCGTCGGCCGTCAACTACTGGTCGCAGCAGAAACATGGCTTGGGAATAGCGGCGGCGGTCGGAACTGTCGGCGTACTGATCTTTGCCGGCATATCGCAGTTCCTCACGCTCGTTGCCGCACGCAAGAAGGGATCGACACACGAACTTGAGGGCTGCCTTTACACCCTGCACGGCGTGCTCGCTCCTCCTGATGGAACGAAACTTCGCCTGGCCGTTCACGTCCCTGTCGGCGAGACTCTGGAACAGGTGACTGAATATGTCGGCGACACGCCAAAGCCGGGTCGGGTCGGACGACAGTTCCCGGCGAACGCCGGCATAATCGGTAAGGCTCTCCGCGAGAAGGACGTCTTCGTCGCTCGACGCGTGAACGACGACTATGATGCGTACGTTAAGGAGCTCGTCACCGAGTGGAACTATACGCAGGAAAGGGCCCGGCGACTGAACCCGGGAGCGATGTCATGGATGGCAGTTCCGTTCCACGACCCGGCCCGGCAGAAGGTGGACGCAGTCCTGTTCTTGGAAGCGAACAAGCGAGAGTTTTTCACGAATGAGCGCCAAGAACTCGTGTTGGCAGCAGTCAGCGGAATGGCGATTTTCGTCGGGCAGCGCTATCAGTCTTAACCGGGTTAGACTAGAGGAGGGACTGGAACTATGAGTGCAGCCAACACTCCGACACAGCAGATCGAGACCGCGGAACCCAGCCAGGCCTCCTCGACTCGTGTAGCTGGGCGGGAGGTTGTCAGTCCGCCTGCCAAGACGATCCAGGTCGAGCGAATCCGCATCTCGGAGCGGCAGCGATCGTCAGTCGCAGCTGCAATCCGGGCCGGCCGCGCCGCGGCTGGTAAGGCAGCGCGATAACGCTGTGACCGCCCCGCTGCTGCCCGCTTTCACTTAGAACGCACCTTTGCCGTTCTCAGCTCATTATTCGGTCGAACTGCGTGGGTCGCTCATTCCGTCGTCCGCGAGCCGCATGGCCAAGTACTCGAGCCAGTACCAGCCCCTACGAAGTATTTGAAACACGGATTTAACATCGCAGAAACCGGTGTGAAATTCCCGTTCGATAGGGTCAATTCATGCTCAGGTTTCGTGTGTTCTGCGGACTTGGTTTAGCGGCCAGTCTGTCACTCGCCTGCGGCGGCGGGGGTGGAAAACCTGCGGCGTCGAGCGCCGTTCCGATGCTGATTCAACTCGACGGATCCAGCACCGTCTTCCCGATCAGCGAAGCGGTCGCAGAGGAGTTCCAGAAGGCCGACCGCAACGTGCGGGTGACGGTTGGCATCTCGGGCACCGGCGGAGGATTCCAGAAGTTCTGTCGCGGCGAAACCGACATCAGCGACGCATCGAGACCTATTCGCCCCGCTGAAATCGAAACCTGTCAGAAGGCGGGCATCGAATACATCGAGCTGCCCATCGCCTATGACGGCCTCGCCGTGGTCGTGAACCCGAAGAACACCTGGGCGAGCTCGATCACGGTCGCGGAATTGAAGACGCTCTGGTCACCTGACGCCCAGGGCAAAGTCCTGCGGTGGAACCAGGCCCGTTCAGCGTGGCCGAACCGTGAGATTCGGCTCTTTGGCGCCGGCGTCGATTCGGGTACCTACGACTACTTCACAGAGGCCGTGGTCGGAAAGGAGGGCGCCAGCCGCGGTGACTTCACCTCGAGCGAGGACGACAATGTCCTCGTGCAAGGCGTCAGCAGCGACGAACTGGCGCTGGGGTTCATTCCGTACGCCTACGTCGAACAAAACAAAGACAAGCTGAAGATCGTCCCCGTCGACGATGGCAAGGGTGACAACGGAAGCGGGCCGGTCGCACCCTCGGCCGAGACCGTCCGCAATGGGACGTATCAGCCTCTGTCCCGTCCACTGTTCATCTACGTCGCGCGCAAAGCCGCGGACCGGCCCGAGGTGCAGCGCTTCGTCGACGCGTACTTCGGCGCCTCCGCATTGATTCGTGAAGTCGGATATGTCGAATTGACGCCGCAGATTTACGACCTCGCCAAGAAGCACTTCGCCGAACGCAAGGTCGGCACGGCCTTCGGCGCGGGCGGTTCCCAGGTCGGCCTGACACTCGAGCAACTGTTGACGCGAGAACAATGACCCTTCGAGATGCTCAGGGTGGTTCCGACAACGCCCCGACAGCACAGAGGGTCGGCCCGAGCCCGCCGAAGGTCGAGTTGCGTCGAGGGTGGCGACGGGTCGAGTTCCTCATCGAGTGGGGACTCTTTGCCTGCGCCCTCCTCTCGATCGGTACGACCATCGGCATCATCGCGGTCCTGACCATCGAAACCGTCAGCTTTCTCGAGGAAGTCTCGATCGCCGAATTCCTGTTCGGCACCGAGTGGACCCCGCTCTTTGCAATGCCGCGCTTTGGAGTCCTGCCGCTGGTCACCGGAACGTTGCTGGTGTCAGCGATCGCGATGCTGGTCGCGTTGCCCATGGGTCTGCTGAGCGCGGTGTATCTCAGCGAGTACGCCGGTGAGCGACTGCGACGCGTGGTCAAGCCGGTGCTCGAGGTTCTGGCCGGCGTCCCGACGGTGGTCTACGGGTACTTCGCCCTTCTGTTCGTCACACCGCTGCTGCAGCGCCTGCTGCCGGATCTCGCCGGCTTCAACGCGCTTGGACCGGGCATCGTGATGGGCATCATGATCCTGCCGCTGCTGTCGTCGCTCTCCGAGGACGCGATGCGGGGCGTGCCGCGCGGGCTGCGGGAAGGCTCCTACGCACTCGGCGCGACCAAGATGCAGACGAGCGTGCGCGTGGTCGTGCCGGCGGCGTTCTCGGGCATCACGGCGGCATTCATTCTGGCGATCTCGCGAGCGATTGGCGAAACGATGATCGTGGCCATAGCCGCGGGCCAGCAGCCGCGACTGACGCTCGATCCGACCGAGCCGGTCGAGACGATGACCGCCTATATCGTGCAGGTGAGCCTTGGCGATACGCCGCAGGGCACGCTCGAGTACCGCACCATCTTCGCGGTCGGCATGCTGCTGTTCACCGGCACGTTCGGGTTGAATCTGGCCAGCGCGTGGCTGCGCGAGCGCTTTCGCGAGGAGTACGCGTGAGTACCGCAGCCATGCGAACCCCGGATTCCCGATCCCGCGTCCCGGATCCCGGATCCCGGGAGATCGCTCTCCGCCGAATGGCCGACGTCGCGTTCCAAGCGGTGGCCCTCCTGGTGCTGGTGGTTGCGCTCGCCGCGCTCGCCACGCTGATCTGGGACATCGTGTCCGATGGCGCGAGCACCCTGTCCTGGAATTTCATCACGGGATTTTCGTCCCGGCGTGCATCACAGGCCGGCATCTGGCACGCCCTCACCGGCAGCGTGTTCGTCATCATCGTCACGGCGCTCATCGCGATCCCGATTGGCGTCGCGGCGGCAATCTACCTCGAGGAGTACGGTGGTCGCAGCCTGGGCGCGCGAATCATCGAGCTGAACATCACCAACCTGGCCGCGGTTCCCTCGATCATCTACGGTCTGCTCGGGCTCGGGCTGTTCGTTCGGATGATGGGCATGGGACGCAGCGTGCTGGCCGGGGCCGCGACGTTGGCGTTGCTCGTGATGCCGGTGGTCATCCTGTCGACGCGCGAAGCGCTCAGGGCCGTGCCCAAGACGCTGCGGGAAGGCTCGTATGCCCTCGGCGCGACCAAGTGGCAGACGATCTGGCATCAGGTGCTGCCCGTGGCGGCGCCGGGCATCCTGACCGGCCTGATCCTCGCGCTGTCGCGCGCCATCGGCGAGACGGCGCCCCTCATCACGATTGGCGCGGTGACGTTTGTCACCTTCGCGCCCGACTCGATCTGGTCACCCTTTACGGTGCTACCTATCCAGATCTTCAATTGGGTTTCACGTCCGCAGGTGGAGTTTCACGCCAACGCGGCCGCCGGCATTCTCGTGCTGGTTGCATTGCTGCTATCGATGAACGCTGCGGCGATCTGGCTCCGCGATCGCTATCAGAAACGAGGCCTCTCGTGAGTACGGCGTCCCGATCGCTGGCATCGCTCGGAGAACTGGCCACGGCCAGGAAGACGGCAGGCAGGCCGGATGCCCCGAGCAAGATCCAGGTCGACTCGATGAATTTCTACTACGGCGAGAAGCGCGCGCTGCAGGACATTTCAATCCGCATCAAGCCGAACGTGGTGACCGCCTTCATCGGGCCGTCGGGATGTGGCAAGAGCACGTTTCTCCGCACGTTGAACCGGATGAATGACATCATCCCGGCCACCCGCGTCGAGGGGCGGATCCTCATCGACAACGTCGACATCTACGAATCGGGGATGGACGTCGTGCACCTGCGCCGGCGGGTAGGTATGGTGTTCCAGAAATCGAATCCGTTCCCGAAGTCGATTTACGAGAACATCGCGTACGGGCTGCGAATCAACGGCCTGGTCACGAGCAAGGCGGAGCTCAGCGCCCGGATCGAAGAGAGCCTCAAGCAGGCGGCGTTGTGGGATGAGGTCAAGGACCGGCTCCATGAATCGGCGCTGGCACTGTCGGGTGGACAGCAGCAGCGTCTGTGCATCGCCCGCGCTCTCGCGGTGCGGCCCGACATTATCCTGATGGACGAGCCCGCGTCAGCGCTCGATCCAATTGCCACCCAGCGAATCGAAGAACTCGTGTACGATCTGAAGAAGTCGTACACGATCGTGATCGTGACGCACAATATGCAGCAGGCGGCGCGAGTCTCGGATCACACGGCGTTCTTCTGGCTCGGACGTCTCGTCGAGTACGACCGGACCGAGAAGATTTTTACGGCTCCAGCCGAAAAGCTGACTGAGGACTATGTGACCGGGAGGTTCGGCTGATGGACCGGCAGGTCCCTCACTTCCGCGAGGAGCTCGAAGCGCTCCAGGGTCGACTGCTCGAAATGGGTGGCCTCGCCGAGGAACGCGTGCGCGCTGCTCTTCAGGGATTGGTCTCGCGCGACGCCGCGCTGATCGACAAGGTGCTGTCCGGCGATGAGCCGATCAATCAGCTCCACATCGAGGTGGATAACCGCTGCTTCCGCCTCCTGGCGCTGCACCAGCCGATGGCGACCGATCTGAGGGCCGTGGTCGCAGCGGTGAAGATCAACACCGACCTCGAGCGGGTCGGCGATCTGGCCGTGAACATCGCCGAGGCCAGTAAACGCTACATCGGCCATGCTCCCGTGAAGCAGCTGATCGACATCCCCCTCATGGGCGACATCGCCCAGGCGATGCTGCGCGACGCGCTCGACTCCTTTGTGAAACGCGACACCGATCTCGCGCATGGCGTCCTCAACGAGGACGACCGGCTCGATAGCCTGAAGACACAGGTGTTCCGCGACCTGCTGACGCACATGCTGCGCGACCAGGCCACGGTCGAGCCGTCGCTCGACCTGATTCTCGTGTCACGGCATCTCGAGCGGATTGGCGATCATGCGACGAACATCGCCGAAGACGTGATCTTCATGGTATCGGCGCTGGACGTGCGGCACCACCTCGCGGGCAGTTCTTAGGCCGTATTCCGTCAACTCCCAATCGCCAACTCCGAGCTTCCCACGTCGCAAGTCTCACACCGACCGTCCCGCACAGATCTGTCGGGCGTTGGAGTTGCGACCTGGCGGTTCAAAGCCGATGCAGCCCGTTATGCGCCCTCAAATGCAACGTCGTGCTGGTTGTTACGACCGCATAACGGCCCGCGCGCGGAGCGCGCCAAAGAACGTGTCCAACGAGTCGCGGACTCCGCCGAGATTTCAGGGCGGAGTCGACTAGTTGGGCTGTGTGCGAGTTGGGAGTTATGATTCCTCGGATGGGCGAGGCTCCGCTGTGCGTCCTGTGCCGCACCCGTCCGGTAGACGAACGCTGGCGACCGTTCTGCAGCGAGCGGTGCCGCAATGAAGACCTGGCCCGGTGGGCGGAAGGGCGCTATCGAGTGGCCAGCGACCCCGCGCCGACGCCCGACACCGACACTGATTCAACGCCCGACTGACTGCTCGCATATGCCCGATACGCTGACTATTACCGACAATCGCACCGGGAAACTGTACGAAATTCCCATCACCGACGGCGCCATTCGTGCCACCGATCTCCGCCAGATCAAAGTGGGGCAGGACGATCAGGGCTTGGGTACGTACGACCCGGCGTTCATGAACACGGCGTCATGTCGAAGCCGCATCACCTATATCGACGGCGACAAGGGCGTGCTCGAGTACCGCGGCTATCCGATCGAACAACTGGCCGAGCATTCGACATATCTCGAAACTGCGTATCTCATCATCTTCGGGCAGCTGCCGACCGACACCCAGCTCAAGGAGTGGACGAAGCAGATCACGCTGCACACGATGCTGCACGAGAACATCAAGAAGCTGATGGAGGGCTTTCAATACGACGCCCACCCGATGAGCGTGTTCCTGAGCACCGTCGGCGCCTTCTCGACCTTCTATGCGGACGCCAGGAACATCTTCGATGAGGAATCACGCAAGAAGCAGATTCACCGGCTCATCGCCAAGGTCCCGACCATCGCCGCCTACGCCTATCGTCACAGCATCGGCCGCCCGTACATCTACCCCGACAACGACCTGAGTTTCACCGGCAACTTCCTGAACATGCTCTTCCGCATGACCGAGCTGAAGTACCAGGTCAGCCCGGTGCTCGAGCGCGCGCTCGACGTGTTGTTCATCCTGCACGCCGATCACGAACAGAACTGCAGCACCAACGCGATGCGCGGCATCGGCAGCTCACACGTGGACCCGTATTCGGCGATGGCCGGCGCCGCCGCCGCGCTCTACGGTCCGCTGCATGGCGGTGCCAACGAAGCGGTGCTGCGCATGCTCTCCGAGATCGGCACCGTGCAGAACGTTCCCGGCTTCATCAAGCGCGTCAAGGCGGGCGAAGGACGGCTGATGGGATTCGGGCACCGCGTCTACAAGTCGTACGACCCGAGAGCCAAGATCATCAAGAAGACGGCCGACGAGGTCTTTGAGGTCACGGGACGGAATCCGCTGCTCGACATCGCACTCGAGCTCGAGCGCATTGCGCTCGAGGACGAGTACTTCGTCACGCGCCGGCTGTACCCGAATGTCGACTTCTATTCGGGCCTCATCTATCAGGCGATGGGATTTCCGGTCACGATGTTTCCCGTGCTCTTCGCGATCCCGCGCACGTCGGGCTGGATCGCGCAGTGGGAGGAGATGCTCCTCGATCCGGAGCAGAAGATCGCCCGACCGCGTCAGGTCTACATCGGCCCGGCGCGGCGAGACTACGTTCCTCTCAGCAAAAGGACATAGTCAGTGCGAGACGTCTTGTTTGTCGGTGCGTTCACAGTGCTCGTTGGTTCGTTCTTCGCTGGTTGCGCTGAGACACCAGAGGTTAGCGCGATGACGCCACCGGCCAGCCAGAGTCAGAGTCCCACGAAAGTCGCTTTCGACGGTGCGAAGGCCTGGGATCATTTGCGGAAACAGGTCGCCATCGGTCCGCGCCCATCGGGTACTCCCGCGATCGTCGAGACACGGAAGTACATCATCGAGCAGCTCAAAGCGTCTGGTATCGAGGCGAAAGAGCAGCCGTTCATCGGCATGACGCCGCTCGGCGAGGTCTCGATGGCAAACGTGATCGCGACAATCCCCGGCCGGAGTCCTGACCGCCTCGTGCTGGCCAGCCACTTCGACACCAAACTCTATCGGGAGTTCCGATTCGTCGGCGCCAACGACGGCGCCTCCTCGACGGCAGCGCTGATCGAGTTGGGCCGGGTCCTGAAAAGCCGGCAGAACGAATTGACGATCGAGCTTCTCTTCCTAGACGGTGAAGAGGCGCGGCGTCCCGAGTGGCAAGGCACCGACAACACGTACGGCAGCCGCCACTACGTCCAGACGGCGCAGAAGAGCAGTTCGCTGAAAACGCTGAAGGCGCTGGTACTGCTCGACATGATCGGGGATCGCGATCTGGTCATCAAACGGGATGCGAACTCGACACCGTGGCTGGTCGACATCATCTGGAGCACGGCGTCACGGCTTGGCCACGGCTCGACGTTTTCGACGCAGTTGACGACCATCGAGGATGACCATGTCCCCTTCCTGCGCGCGGGGGTCGCCGCCGCGGACATCATCGACCTCGAGAACCCGACGTGGCATACGGCTCAGGACGACATCGACCATGTCAGCGCCAAGAGCCTGCAGGTCGTCGGCGATGTCGTCCTCGCCGCCATTCCTGAGATCGAGAAGCGAATCATCAGCACCCGCTGACCGTAGGGACGCTGAACGGGAGGGCCGGCGTTGTTCTTTGGACCCGGCATCATCCGGCGGTTCAGAAGACACGACCCGCCCTGCGTACCCGAGTTCCGAGTCCCGCGTCCCCAGCCCCGAGCCCCGGATCCCGAGCCCCGAATCCCGAGCCCGGTGTATCCTTCGGGCTATGAGCCTCCTGACGCTAAAAGTAAACGGGCGCTCGCACCAGGTAGACGTCGACCCGTCCACGCCGCTGCTGTACGTGCTCAGCGATGACCTGGAGCTTCGCGGCCCGAAGTTCGGCTGTGGCCTCGGTCAATGTGGCGCCTGCACCGTCACGATCAACGGTCAGGCCACGCGCTCGTGCGTCACACCGGTCAGCGCGGTCGGCCAGAGCGAGGTCATCACGCTCGAAGGGCTCGGGACGGCGGATGCGCCCCACCCGATCCAACAGGCGTTCATCGACGAACAGGCTGCGCAGTGCGGTTTCTGTCTCAGCGGCGTCGTGCTGACGGCAAAGGCATTCCTCGACCGGAATCCGCGCGCGACCGACCAGCAGATCCAGCAGGCGCTGTCCGGCGTGCTGTGCCGCTGCTTCGCCAACGTTCGCATGCTCAAGGCCATTCGCCGCTACGCCGACGCCAACGGGAGGACAGCATGACGCCTCAGCTGACTGCTGACGCGCGGCTCGCTCTCGGCCGCGCCGGATTGTCGCGACGCAGTTTCCTGAAAGGGTCCGGCGCCATCGTCGTCGCATTCTCGTCGGTCGGATTCGTCGACCGCCTGAGCGACGTCTTCGCGCAGGGCTTCAACGGAACGGGTAGCACGCAACTCGATGCGTGGATTGCCATCGGCCGCGACGGCATCGTCACGGCCTATACTGGCAAGTGCGACTTCGGCCAGGGTCTCTACACGGCGCAGATGCAACTTGTTGCGGAAGAAGTGTGCGTGCCGCTGAACCGCGTCCGACTGATCCAATGTGATACGTCGGTGACGCCAGACCAGGGCACGACGTCCGGACAACAATCACATCCGACGAATTTCAATCAGACGAACCTGGCGCTTGCTGGCGCCACTGCACGCCAGACGTTGATCCGGCTGGCATCGGACAAACTCGGCGCCCCAGCATCCGACCTCGTCGCACGCGACGGTGTCATCGCGCTGAAGTCGAACGCGTCCCGCAGCATCGCGTACGGCGATCTGATCGGAGGCCAGCGTTTCAACCTTCAACTCGATCAGACAGCAACACGAAAGCATCCGCGCGAATGGACCGTCCTCGGCACGCCGGTGCCGCGCGTCGACATGCGCGACATGGTCACCGGCCAATTCGAGTTCGTCCACAACGTCAAGGTTCCCGGGATGCTGCACGGCCGTGTCGTGCGCCCGCCGGAGGTGGGGGCCACCGTGGGAAGCGTGGACGAAGGATCGATTCGCGATCTTGCCGGCATCGTGAAGGTTGTCGTGAAAGGAAACTTCGTCGGCGTGGTGGCGCAAAAGCCATGGCAGGCCATACAAGCCGCCGAGCGCCTCAAGGTGAACTGGAACCGAGGCACCGGGCTTCAGCCACATGAGGATCTGTACGGGACACTGAGGCGGCAGCCTGCGCGCGACACGCTGCTCGTCGATTCCGGCGACGTGGACGCAAACCTGAAAGCGGCCACCACTGTTCTCCGATCAACCTACCTGCATCCGTACCAGATGCATGGCTCGATGGGTAGCTCATGTGCAGTCGCCGATGTCCAGGCAGACAAGGCGACGATGTGGTCGGCCACCCAGTCGGCGTACCCCACGCGCAATACGTCGGCAATGCTCCTCGGTCTCAAGCCGGAAAGCGTTCGCGTCATCTATGTCCGCGGCGCGGGATGCTATGGCATCAACGGCGCGGATACGGTCAGCTACGATGCGGCGCTGCTCTCGCAAGCCGTGGGAAAGCCCGTGCGCGTGCAGCTCTCGCGCAAGGACGAAATGGCCTGGGAGAACTACGGCAACGCGTTCGTGATCGATCAGCGCGTGGCGCTCGACGCGAGCGGCAACATCAGCGTGTGGGACTACGAAGCGTGGTCGGCTGCTCGTGGCGGCCGCCCGGGTTACAACACGCCGGGCAACGTCGTCACCGGAGTCCTCGTCGGCGCGAGCCCTGCGCCGTTCGCGCCGCGTACGCCTGCGCCGGCACCGGACACCCCGCTCAACAACGGATCGAATACTGCACCGTCGTACATCGCCGGCCGCGTCCGTGACTCGGCCAACGGCGCGGGCGTCATCCGCAGCGAGCGTGTGCTGTCGCATCGCGTGCTGTCGCCATTCTTCACCGGACCGTTGCGCGCGCCCGAGCGACTGCAGAACACCTTCGCGCACGAATGCTTCATGGACGAAGTGGCGACGCACGTCAAGGCCGACCCCGTCGAGTATCGCCTCAAACATCTGAGCCATGCGCGACTGAGCGCCGCGGTCCGCGCCGCCGCCAAGGCCGCCAACTGGGAACGACGTGCCTCTCCACGCCCGGGTCGTGCTGGCGCCGGCAAGGTCCCGGGCCGAGGCATCGCCTGCGTCTGCTACGAAGGGGACAACGGATATGTCGCGATGGTGGCGGACGTCACCGTCGATCAGAACACGGGGCAGATCCAGGTCACTCGCCTCGTCGTGGCGCAGGACTGCGGCCCGATCTCCAATCCTGATGGCATGCGCAACCAGATCGAAGGCGGAGCGCTGCAGGGTATCAGCCGCGCACTCGGTGAAGAAGTCACCTGGGACGATCGCCAGATCACCTCAGTGGACTGGCGGTCATACCACTCGCTGACACTCGGTATCGCGCCGCCGGCGATGGAGATCGTTCTGCTCAACCAGACTGACGAGGAAGCGTGCGGCTCGGGTGAAACCTCGATCACGGTGGTCGCACCGGCGATCGGCAATGCCGTCTTCGATGCCACGGGAGTCCGGCTCAGGCAGGTTCCGTTTACGCCTGAACGGGTCCTGGCAGCCATTCGCGCACGTACATAGCCGGACCAGTTACGCGGCCGACGCCAACGGACCGGAAGCATGTTCGCTGTACTCGCGCTCGCTTCCGCCGTCTGCTACGGCGCCGCAGATTTTCTCGGCGGACTCACCTCCAAACGTGCAAGCACGTTCGCGATCGTCGTGCTCTCGCAGTTCGCCGGCCTCGGGCTGCTGTTTTTCATGTTTCCCCTGCTGCCGGAGGCGGCACCAGTCAGGGCGGACTATGTCTGGGGCGCGCTCGCCGGGCTTACGGGCGGCGTCGGCGTAGCGTTGCTGTACCGTGCGCTGGCGATCGGCGTCATGGCCGTCGTCGCGCCCACCACTGCCGTATGTGCCGTCGTGGTTCCCGTCCTCGCCGCGTTCTTATTGGGTGAACGACCAGGAGCGGTCACCTTTGGCGGCATCGCACTCGCAATCGCCGCCATCGCCCTCGTTTCTCAATCGACCCATCCTGGGCCAGACGGCGACGGCCGCGAACAGAAGATCGAGTCGCGCGGGAGCGCCTTTTCCCTCGCGCTGCTGTCTGGTGTGGTCATCGGATTCTTCTACCTGGCGCTCGCACGGACAAGCGATCGAGCCGGGCTCTGGCCGCTGGTTGCCGCGAGAATCGTATCGGTCGCGCTGTTCGCCGCGATGGCGCGCTTGACCTCGCAGTCTCTCCGTGTGCCCTCGGGGATTCGCACCACTGTCGTCGCAGGCGGCGCCTTGGACATGATCGCGAACTTCCTCTATCTGATTGCGACGCGTTCGGGACCCCTCAGCGTCGTCGTCACTTTGGCATCGCTTTATCCGGCCAGCACCGTACTGCTCGCTCGCGTCGTGCTGCACGAACGACTCAGCCGCATTCAATGGCTCGGCGTGCTGTGCGCGTTGATCGCCGTCATGTTAATCGTCACGTAAACGTACTGAATTCGACGATCTCAGGCGGTTGCGAATTGAAGTTGCTGTAGCGAATCCATGTCGGCTTGACGCGCACGTAGATCAAATCCGGCCAGGAGCGGCGTTCGCGACCGTCGGGGAAACGCGCATAGTACACCGCCAGGAGTCGCTCCAGTTCCGCGCCGCCCGGTTCGTCGACCGTTCCTTCGTACTGGACCGTGCGCTCGTCACCATCGCGAGTTCCACCAATCACCAGCGCGATCGCCGGATTGGTACGCAGATTCGGCGCCTTGCGCGACGAGGCGACCGTATCGAACACGATCTCGAGCTCATCTGTCACCGCAATGCCGACGACCGCTGCCTGCGGCACTCCGACCGGTGAGACCGATGCCTGCACCGCGTACTTCTCCGAGCGCATGAACTCGAGCAGGGCGTCACGTGTCACGTTGACCAGCACTCTCTATCACGTTCCGGGACACGACAAGTCAACATCACAACTATTCTCACGAGGCCTATTAGCTACCCCCGAGGTGGTACTGGTAGCGGGCGACGTAGTACGGACCGACCTGGCGGAAGCTGTGGAACTCGAAGCCGAATCTCTCGTATAACTCGCGCAGCTTCGGCCGCGAAGCATCGGTGTCGAGCCGCAGATACCTCTTTCCCATCGTCCACGCCCGTGAAACGGCCCACTCCATGAGCGCGGTCGATACGCCCACACCCTTGTAACGCCTTCGCACCACGAGGCGATGGATGAACGCTGAATCATCCTGCTCCAGATCCGGCCAGAAGAGTCGATCCTCGAGTTGAAACCTCACCGCGCCGGCAGGATCCTTGTCGACGTCGGCGATGAAGAACAATCCTGCGGCAATCTCGTCTTCAACACGGCGGGGGGCGAGTTCGCCCTGCTCCCACATGACGACTCCCATCGCGTCCACCCATCTCGCCGCTTCTTCGAGCATCTCCTGCACGACCGCGGCATCCCTCGCCTGTCCCTGTCGAATGCTAATCGCCGGCATCACCGCGCTGCCTGATCGACGACCGCCAATGGCGACGAGCTGCGCACTCGCATGCCGTCGAGCGCGAAGATAACAAGACCAAGCCAGACAAGACCAAAGCCAATCAGTTGCGTGCGGGTGAACGGTTCGCGGAACGCGAAGACGCCGAGCAGGAATTGAATGGTTGGCGCGATGTACTGGAGGATGCCGACCACGGAGAGCGGGATTTGTCGAACGGCTGTCGCAAACAGCAACAACGGGACGACTGTCACGACGCCGCCGGCAACGAGGAGCAGATCGGTGCCTGGACGCGAATGCAGGAATGCACCAGTTCCAATCACGTGCAGCGCGACGAGGTACAGGCCCGCCGGCACCAGCAGCACGGCGGTTTCGAGGGCAAGGCCGTCGAGCGACGGCAGCGACGCCGCCTTCTTCACAAGTCCGTAGCTGCCGAAGCTGGCCGCGAGCGCCAACCCGATCCCCGGCAGGGTCCCGTAAGCGGCCGTCAACCACACCACACCGGAGAACGCGAACGCCACGGCGATCCATTGCAGCTGACGCAGTCGTTCACGGAACACGATCACTCCCATCAGCACGTTCACGAGCGGCGTCATGAAGTACCCGAGACTGCTTTCGACGACGAATCCGTTATTGACCGAGTAGACGTAGAGAAACCAGTTCACGCCGATGAGCACCGCCGCGAGCGCGTACAGGCCGACCACTCGCGGCGTCACTGACTGCAGCACCGTGCGACGCTGCGGCCATCTCGCCGCGATAATCGCCGCGAGCACGACGAACGACCAGACGATCCGATGACACAGGACCTGAATGGCGGGAACGTTCGGAAACAACCGCCAGTACAACGTCAGGAGACCCCACAGCGTGTACGCGGCGACGCCGTACCACATCTCAACTTCGAAGTTTAAAGTTTAAAGTTCAAAGTGATGGAAGTAAGTTCAAAGTGGATTGGCGGTGCCGCGCGGTAAGGATGCCGGTATCAGCTGACTGTACTTTCAACTTACTTTCGTACTTTGAACTTTAAACTTCGAACTTTCAGAAATCTCCCTGAGTATTTCCGCTTCGGTGAGGACCGTTGCCGACGCCTTGGCGCGGCGGAAGACGCGATCGACGAGTTCGTCGTCTGCCGGAAGCCCATGCTGCTCCAGCCAGAACACGACGTTCGACTTTCCAGACATCGGTCCGATCTCGATCTGCTGGCGCCTTCCGACCAGGCGCGCCGGCACGCCTGAATACACGGTATCGGCGAGGTCGGGATCGTTCTTGCGGAAGGCCTTGACGACCGCCGCGGCGTGAACACCGGTTGCGGTGCGGAAGGCGTCGCGGCCGAAGACTGGATAGTTATCTGGAATCGGCTCACCGGTGGCGTCCGAGACGGCGTGCACGAGGTCGTTGAGATGCGTGAGGTCGCGCTCGATCCAGCCCATGAGCACCAGGTTCACCATCAACAGATCCATGGGCGTGTTGCCTACGCGCTCGCCAATCCCCAGCATGGTTCCGTGCACGCGAGTCGCACCGGCCTCGAGTGCCGCAAGGCTGTTGATGGTCCCCATGTCGCGATCGCGATGGCCGTGCCAGTCGATCCCGATCTCGGCGCCGCTCGCCTCCACGAGGCGTTTGACGAAGCGGACGACGGCGCGGGCACCGGCTGGCGTCGCGTGCCCGACCGTGTCAGCAATGCACAGCCGCGACGCGCCCGAGTCGATCGCGGTTTGAAACAGCCGGCGCAGCGTTTCGGGATCCGATCGCGTCGTGTCCTCGGTGACGTACATGACCTTCAAGCCGTGGCGTACGGCAAAGCTGATCGCCTCTTCCGTGCAGCGCTGCAGGTAATCGACAGACCAGTCTTCCGCGTAGATGCGGATCGGGCTCGAGCCGATGAAGCAGCAGCACTCGATTGGCAGGCCAGTCTTCTGCACGATGTCGGCGATCGGTTGAATGTCGGACAGGACTGTCCGCGCTGCGCAATTGGCCTGCACGCGGAGGCGACAATCGAGGATCTCGTTGGCCAGCCGTTGAACGTCGCGGGCGACGTGGGGACCGGCGCCGGGCAGGCCGATATCGGCGGTGTCGATCCCGATACGGTCGAGCAAATGCAGAATGCGGAGTTTTTGATCGATCGTCGGCGCGCGCACCGAGGGCGACTGCAATCCGTCGCGAAGGGTTTCGTCGAGGAGCAGGATCTGGCTGGGCCGGGGCACCGGCGCGTCGCGATTCCAGTCGAAGATCAGAGCATCATCCACGACATGTCCATCTGCCTGTGCAGGATGCGTACTTCGATTATAGAGGTCGCGTCTGCCGGCGACTCGAGCATCGAGCGGCCGACGCGGGACGGGGCGGGCCACAGGAACCAGGCCAGGAGCAGCACGATAACCACCAGGATTATCGCCGCCACGACGAGCGGGGTGCGCGAGCGGCGCTTGTGTTCGAAGAGCGATCCGGTGGACGGCGGCGCAATTCGCGGCTCGGTCGTCGAGCGACCACAGCGGTAGCAGATGAGTGCTTTGTCGGCGATTTCGGTCTGGCAGTACTTGCAGGTCATGTGGTCCGGCTACGGCTACGGGGAAAAGTCAGGGAGTTCGACGTTCGAAGTCGGGGCGCAACTGGTAATGTACTACCGACACGGCCCGAAACCCGAGGGCTGCAGCCCGAGATGATCCCGCTCCGCGACGTCATCCCATCCCGCACGACGCCGTACGTGACCATCTCGCTGGTTGCGATAAACGTCCTCGTCTTCCTCTATCAGTTTTCTCTCGGCGCGGACGTCAATCGTTTCGTGCTGGCGTTCGCGCTCATTCCCGCCTACTTCTCGTGGATCAACGTTCTCACGTCGATGTTTCTGCACGGTGGATTCCTGCATGTGGCGGGCAACATGCTCTATCTCTGGATCTTCGGCGACAACGTCGAGGACCGGATGGGCCACGGCCGATTCCTGGCCTTTTACCTGTTGTGCGGCGCGGCGGCGGCCATAGGACAAACGCTCACGGTGCCCGATTCCATTGTGCCGATGGTCGGCGCCAGCGGGGCGGTCGCAGGAGTGATGGGCGCCTACTTCATTCTCTATCCCCATTCGCGCATTGTCACGTTGCTGCCGCTGTTCATCGTCTTCCCGATCGTGGAAGTACCAGCGATCTTCTTCCTCGGCATCTGGTTCGTGATGCAGCTCTTGAGCGGCGTCGGTTCGATTGCGGCCGCCACCGCCGGCGAGCCCGCGGGTGGCGTGGCGTTCTGGGCCCATGTGGCCGGCTTCGCGGCCGGCATCATCGGCGTGTTCGCCTTCAGGCGTCCGCAACGTCAGCGCGTTGAATGGTGGAACGATCTGAACAGATCGTAGCGGCGGGTCCGCAAAGCGGACCCGCCCCACGCTAGGTATGCCGGCTCTTGTTCGTGAGACCGGGCGTCAGGGCTGAGCGACCTTCAGCAAGAGATCCTGAGCCCGCTCGAACGAAGGCGCGATTTCGAGCGCCGCGAGAATCTCCTTCTTCGCCTCGGCAGCCTGACCGGCCGACACGTATGCCTCCGCCAGATCGACATGGGCCTGCGCGCGATCGGGCGGATTGCGCGCCAGCGCAGCGCGGAACGCACGCACGGCCGCGTCGTTGTCTTTCCGCTTCAGGGCAAGCCGGCCGTAGGCCGTCTGGGCATCGCGATCAAACGGATCGATGCCGATGACTCGGCGATAGGCTTCCTCGCTGCGCCGGTCGTCCTTGACTGACTCGAGCAGCTTGGCCAGCTGACGCGCGGATTCGACGTCGGAGGCATCGACTTTCAGGAGCGCGTCGAGCGCCTGAATCTGCCGGGCCTCGTCTTTCATCTCACCGGCAATGGCCGCGATCATCTTGTTCGGGTTGTTGTCTCCGGTGGCAGTAGGTGCCAGCTTCGCGGCACGCTCGAGCGCCTGAATGGCGCCTGTCGAATCCTTGCCCTGATGGAGTGCGACGGCCAACTGCATCTGCACGGCAAAGCTGTCGGGGTTGCTCTCGGCGAGCTTCTTCAGATCGTCCAGCGTCGGCTTGCTCTCGACTTTCGGCGTCTGGAGCGACTTCCGGAGGCTCGCGTACTGCTTTTCGAGCCGCGCATCAAAGCCCTCCTGCAGCTGCTCGAGGCTGACGCCGAGTGACTCCTTGACCGCGGCCTCGGTTTCGAGTCCTTCGCCGTACGACCGGATCAAGTCCCGGAGTTTCGGCTCGCCGTAGGTGTCGACGATGTGATCGACGACGAGGGAGGCCTGGTAGTACGAGAGCGAGATCAGGCGCGGGTCGCTGAAGCCCTCGTTCAGCACCTTCAACTTGAGCACTTTGTCTTCGTTGATCGCCTGCGCGAACGACATGTCCATCTCGCGGCCCCACTCCGGCCGCGCGCGGCGCTCCTCCCACACCGAGATGCCCTCGCTCAGCCAGCGCGGCAGCCGGTTCTTGGACATCTGCAGCGTGATGACGTGCGCGATCTCGTGCCAGAGCGTTTCGCCCCAGTGGAACTCTCCGGGTTCGCGGGCATTCGGCGAGTCGAGCGTGACCACCCGGCCGAAACAGGCGCCGAGCGCGCCGATGAAGCCGGGCAATCCGATCGTCCGGACCGCAAACTGATCGTGCTTGGGAAACATCTCGATCAGGATCGGCCCCGTGACCTTGAAGTCGTAGAGCTTCTGCAGCGTCTGCAGCGCGTCCTTGGCGAGCGGCATCGCGTATTCGCGCATGACGCCGACCTCGGCGGGATCGAGGCGCATGATGATGTCGCCATCGGTGATCGTCACGAACTTGTCGATCGTGTCGAGCAGATCGAGCTGATTGAACGTCGTCTGATCG
>JBKPNV010000133.1:0-4580 GCA_046732795.1 Acidobacteriota bacterium | reverse complement strand
ATTCAGCGTCAGGCGGTTGCCCACATTCCACGTGTCCTGCACGTATAGGTTCTGGATGTTCGCGTGGACGGCGCCGCGCGTCGCCAGATCGCTGACGTAGTAGTAGCCGTAGGTACCCGTCCCCGTCTCCCCGGTTACCGTGCTGCGGAACGACTGACCCCAGAACAGGTACACGTAGCCACCCGGATACTCCACGTTGGCATCGTTCACAGAGCGGCGTACGCCCCAGCCGCCTTTGACGAGGTGAGAGCCGGCGCCGTTGAACGCGTGGTTGTAGTCGATTTGGAAGAAGCTTTGCGAGGTCTTGTCGAAGTTGCTGATCTGAATGCGGGGAGTATTGACCGTGTTCGCCGGACCCTGCAGACTCGGTGGCACGCCCGGCACGTTGAAGTTGGGCGTCTGATACGTGTAGCTCGTCACGAGCGGCACGCCGGTGTCTTTGTAGTTGTCGTAGAAGTAGCCGCCCCTCACGGTGAGATAGGCGCTGTTGCTCAGCGAGAGATCGACGTTGCCACCGACGTTGTTCTGGTCGCTCTCGAACCCACGAGTCCGGTTCGCGTCGTTGGCGGCTGAGGACGAGATCAGAAAGTCGGTGCCGGTCGCATCGTACGGGGGCAATCGGCCAGTCGAGCGCGTCGGCGTCATCAGCACGCTGGCATTGGCATGCAGCTTTCCGGCCGAATACGTCACCTTGCCGAATCCCTGCCAGGCGGTCTGGTCCTGATCGACTGTTCCGGCCTCTGTGCCCGACGAGAACATGTACTCGTTGGTTCGCCGGACAACGCGCGGTGAAATCGATCCAAAGAAGAACAGGCGATTCTTGACGATCGGGCCGCCGATGGAGCCGCCGAACTCGCTCTGGTTGTCGACCTGCTTGTTGTCTTGAAAGTAGCCGACGGTCGCGAGGTCGTTGGGATCGAGCACGAGTCGCTTGACCGGTCCCGCGCTGAGCCCGTTGCCGATGTAGTAGTAGTGGCCCTCGCCTGTGAAGATGTTGCCGCCGGACTTGGTGACCGCGCTGACCACGCCGCCGAGCGCGCCGCCGTACTCAGCGTCGATTCCTCCGGTCTTTACCTGCACCTCCTGCAGGTACTCGAACACCGTGTTCTGGCGCGAACTGCCGTAGATCAAGCTGTTGGTCGCGACGCCGTCGACGGTGAAGACATTCTCCGCGCTGCTGGCGCCGTTCACCTGGAACCCGCCTTCGATCTCGCCCGAGTTCACGCCTGGTGCCACCAGCGCAATACTCTGAAAGCTGCGGCCTTTCGGCAAACGGTCGATCTCTTCGGCAGTGACGTTGTGGGCGAGCGTCACGCTTGCGAGGTCGAGCTGTTTCGTCGCGTCCGCCGTCACGCTGACGACCTCTGACAGTACGCCCGGCTGCAGCCGCGCATCGGCGGTCAACGTTCTGCCGAGCAGGACGATGAGATCGTCGATGAGAACTTTCTGAAACCCCTGCAGCTCAATCGAGACCGAATAGCGACCCGGGTCGAGGTCAGGTACGCGGTACGTTCCGTCCACTCCAGACACCACGACTCGCGTCGCACCGGTCGCCTTGTTGGTCGCGGTGACGGTGGCGCCCGGTACGGCGGCGCCGCTGGTATCCGTCACGGTACCAGCCACACTGCCGAATCGTTCCTGCGCGTCGAGCGTGCAGGCCATCAACACGAACGCGAGCGCCGCGACGCCGCGGCCTGCTGCGGTGAAGTGTCTCGCCATTCTCCACACTCCTCCCTCGGCGTTCGGATGACCCCGATGCGCCGGGTTCCCTCTGTGATCGGGGCTCTACCCCGGAGTGCGTGATAGGAGAGAAGCGTGCCGCTGGGACGAGTGACGAGCGTGCCCGTCGAGGGGACGAGGCGCCTTCAGGAAGTGGTCAACGAGTGTACGAATGGCGGCGTGCTACAGACATTTGGACGGAATTCAGAAATCCGAATCCAACGGACGACATCTGAACCCTCCGGCCCGCGTTCGACCCCACCACGGTATCGAACGCGGCGTTGGGATGAATGAGGTTGCGCTCGCAGTCGCGCTCGCTGAAGCGTGCGCTCTACTACTGCGGGCGGCGGAACAGACCGACGTACGTCGCCTTTCCGAGAACGTGTCCCTGAAGTGCTTTCATCACCGCAGCTCGCGTTTCGAATGCGTCGGCCGTACCCGCCACGTCGAGCTTGGTGTCGAGCGCGAGAATCTCGAACACGTAGTGATGCAGCGGACCGGTCGCTGGTGCACCGGGACCTCGGTACACCGGGCCGCTCGCACTAATCTGGCGGCTGCCGTCGGCCAGCGTCTCGCCCTTCGGTACGCCCTCTGGCAAACCAGTCGCCGTGCCGGGGATGTTCCACACGACCCAATGCGCCTGGTCATCGGTCGTCTTGTTCCGGGCGACGTCGATGTCGTGCATGTGCAGCACGAACGTGACCGTACCTGCCGGTGTATTCGTCCACGTGAGCGCAGGTGAGACCTGCTCGCCCGCCTGCGTATACTTCGCCGGAATCTGACCGCCGTCGGGGAACGCTGTCGTGCTCAGCGTCATCGGTTTCGGCGGCGGACCACCGGCGGCCGGTTGCTGCGCGTGGATGGCGATCGCCCCTGTGGCGACGAAGGTGAGACTCAGAATCCAATGAGTACGTCGCATCTCTGCAACCTCCAGCAAGAAACAATACCCCAGCCGGACAGGCTAGGCAGACTCACGATGAAATACGGCCGGAATGCCGGCTGTCGTTGACTGCGGCGCGCGAATCGTAATCTCGAGGTCTGGCATTGGTTGTCCGGCGAACAATCGCCGGCATGGAATGGCCATCCAGCGCGCCCATCGCGCCGACCTGTTGACGCGCGCGCTGTCGGTCGCGATGCCGGTGTTGGCATACATCTGCCGGTAAATCTTCGAGATGAGGACGAACGCCAGTCGGCCTTTGAGTGAGGTTACTGAACGGCGCGATCGGCTCCAGATGCTCCGCCACGAGTAGAAGCGATCCCACACCGCTTGGGTGCGGCTGCGAATCTGATCGGCGGACATGACCGGGTGGTCCATGTAGATCTTCGGGCGACGCTCCTGTGGAATCAGCCAGTGGCGCGTCACGGGAATATTGCCCACAAGCGGCGGGTGCGTCCCGAGAGATTTTTCCCAAGCGGCGAAGTCCAGCGTGCCTGGAAACGGCGTGAGCATCACGAATTGAGCGAACGTCAGGTCAGCGCGTTCTGCGACCGAGAGGGTGGCGTCGAAGGTGGCTTCTCGATCGCTTGGCAGGCCGAAGATGAAGGAGCCGAGGACGTGCACGTCGTGCCGTCGGAATGCCTGAAGCCGTTCGACCAGTGACTCGCCGCTCTCGTTGAACCCTTTGTACACATCTTTGAGTCCTTCCGGCGTGACGGCTTCCACGCCGACGAGCGCACCCTTGATATGAGCACGCCGCATGGCGTCGAGAAACTCCGGATCTTCGGCTGCCTCCATCGTGATTTGCGTGAAGAACACCGTATCCGGCGGCAGGGTCTCCAGTCCGGCCATGAGCTCGAACCGTTCGTCCCGAATCGCCTTGAGTTGGGCGAGGTGACTTGGATCGCTGCGGCGCGTCGCCATGCGGAGATCCTCGAGCGTTACGGGATAGAAGTTGTCATCGGCCAACGCGATGAATCGGAATCCACGACGGCGGAGATCGACAATTTCCTCGAGCACGCGATTGACGTGCCGCTGTCGTGGTCGCTGTCCGTCGGTCCGCCAAACGGAGCAGAACGAGCAATGCTTGGGGCATCCGCGAACCGTCTGGACTGACGCCCACATGTAGCGTCCTGGTGGCAGGAGTTCCCAGCGACCTGGAAGGAACGTCTCACCCTCGACGCGTCCGCCGTCGTATCGCTCCTTCGCTGCGCCAGCCCTACAGTCCTGCAGCACGAGCGGCCACACTCGTTCACCATCGCCTGTGACAACGCTGTGCGCGCCGCCGAGCTCGTGCGCTTCGTCCGGATAGAGCGTGGCGTGAATGCCGCCAAACACCACGTAGGCGCCGGCGGCGCGCGCTGCTATTCCGATCTGGTAGCCACGCAGGGCATTGCCCGTGTGAATACCGATGCCGACCACATCACCCGCCTCGATTTCACTGGGGTCGTACTGTTCGAGTGTTTCGTCGACAAGCCGGGGGTTGCCGTACGCTGCCGGTGTCGCGCTGGCCAGGACATAAAGCCAACGCGGTGTCAGGACGCCAATGCCGAACGAAACGTGGCTGGGGTTGATGAGATGGACGGTCACGCGGCAGGTGCCTGCCGCAAAAGCAAGATGCACAGTTTGCAGACAAACGTCAAGGTTCCTCCGGCGGAAGCCACATGAGGAACCACGCGCTATTGCGGGTTGCTCAGGTTGGCCGGTGCCACTTTACACTGGAATGAGGGGACGACCAACGTGCGGTCGGATCAGGCCCGAATATCAGCGGAGCGAACAAGGGGCAGATAGGTCGCGAGCAGCAGGAGACCTGACAGCCCGTCGTAAATGCCCATGGGCACAAATCCATCACCCTGACAGAAGAAAAACAGCGCGAAGACGATGCGGATTCCGATCCCGCACCAGTTCGGCCAGCGCTGGTTGA